>JAPLSS010001003.1 GCA_026398515.1 Candidatus Sumerlaeota bacterium
CGTCGCATTGCTGATACAGGATCGTCAGGTACTTGGGATCGAGATTCACGTTGCGCGCGCCGACGTCGTTGACGGCGGCGTCGTTGACCAGCTTCGTGCCGTCTTTGTCCATAATGTAATCGGTGGTCCGGTACCCCACCCACGAGTCGCTGCCGGCGTTGACCTGGTTGTTGCCCCCCGTATAGTCCCACTGTTCGGGATGATCGCGGACGGACTTGTAGCTGAAATCCAGCGCCAGCGTCCCCTTGGTCCAGGCTTCGCCCCAGTGCAGGTTGAAGTGGCCGTGGGACGCGATAGCGCCGCCGGACACGAGGCCCGCCGGGACGATGAGGCGCGACGCCATGTCGAACGCGACGTCCATCAGCACGGTGCGCTCCACCGTCCCGGCGAACGGAAGGGAGCACGAGGCCACGCTGGTGAAGGTAAAGGCGGTTCCCGCGACGGCGTTGGTCCGCGGCCCCGAAACCGTGAGGCGGGCGACTTTGGCCCGGTCGAGCGCGATCAGGTCGGGGTTCAAGTTGGACGCCGCGTTGATGAACGTCATGCCGGAGGCGACGATGGCCGAGGGGTCCATGCCGTCGAAGTAGCTCTCAATCAGCGCCCGGTTCGTCGCGCAGGACGAGGGGATGGTCGTCGACTGGTTGAAATAGGACAGCAAGCGATACACTCCGGCTTCGGCGGCGGAGAGGGCCTTCTCACGGGCGATTATCCGCTCGTCCATCCGATGCATGGAGCCGACATAGCCCAGCGCGCCGATGGCCGCCACGCTGGCCATGGCGACGAAAAACAGGGAGATCAGCAGAATGCTGCCCCGTCTGGAATCCCGCCGAATCGCCATCATTTCGATTCACCTTCCTCTCTCGACACAGGACGGAACGCGCGGCGCCGGCTCACCCGTTGCGCGGGTAGATGCGCGTGACAAACGTCCCGTTCATTTTCTCCTGCTCGGTCTGACCGTAGCCCTTGGGCTTTCGGTATTTGTAGACCGCCGTGACTTCGACCATCTGGTTCGTCAGCGCGAAGGTCAGGCTCACCAATCCCTTGCCGAACGTTTGGCGGCCGGCGGTGGTGTTGACGTTGGGGTAATAGAGGGTCTGCCCGTTGCTGAAGACGATCTTGGCCGTTTGGCCGCTGGGCAGGGCCACCGACTGGAAGCGGATCTCCGAAGCCGACGGGACCGAGATGCTGGAGCTCTTGGCGTTGCACACCCGGTCGGCGATATGCTGAAGCGAACGCCCGGCGGCCATCTGGTTGGACATCTGAGTGAACAGGATGGCGTCGGATTTCACCGCAAAGATCGCCAGGTAGCCGACAAACACGGAGACCCCCGCGCCGATCGCGAGGGAGAACAGCGTGCTCATCAAAATCGCGGCGCTTTGCGAACGGGCGCGAGACAGTGGGGAATGAGGCATCATGGGGCCGCTCCTTGGCCGGCGCTCAAAGGTCCGGATACACATAGGTGTTGATGGTTTCGCTCGCGCGTTTCGACGACAGCGACGCGGTGCGGTTCCAACTGACGGTGACCACCGCTTCGAGAATCTCCTCGGCGGTCGGCGCGACCGTCAGTTCCGCTCCTCGCGTCCCGTCGTTGTTCACGTGATAGAGCTGCATGGTCAGCGTGGCCATCAGGTCGTCGGCGGTGTCCGGCGTGTTGAAGTTGTCGATGGTGGCGTCGGCGATGGGATCGAGCGTCGGGAACAGATCGTGGCGCGCGCGCTGCTCGATGTAGCGGCGCGCGGCGGCCACGGCGGACAGGCGCTGCTTGTCGTATTCCGCCCACTGGCGGGCCGCCAGGACGGCGGTGATGACCGCCGAGCCGCTGATCGCCACCAGCGCCACGGCCACCATGGTTTCGACCAGGGTGAAGCCGGACGCGCGATGTTGCTGATGCCTGAACATGTCCCCACACTGCCTTTCTTAACCAACGCCCTGGAAAGCCGGCCTCGCCCTTTCCGTTGAGTTTTAGGCGCCGGCGTGCCGTTGAATGAATCTTCGGCGAAGGCCTGATGCGCAACATCGGCGCCAGCGGCGATGGGCGGCTTAGCCGGCGAGGGAACGCATGCACAACATTGATCAGCAATGACTTACAATTGAGGCCGGGAACGCTGGGCGAGGGTGGACATCGTCAAACCATTGACGCGCCAACGCACAAATATCGTGCAACGGCGGGCGGGAGACAAACCGGAGCGACTCAAGCCCTTTTTCCGGAACCTTGCGCTTCTTGCGCAAGATCTCGAAAAAAAGCCTTTCGCCTTTGGCTTTGGCTGCGCCGAGTCAGGGGTCCCGCGAAGGGCGCGCTATGTTCCCGCTCCGCCCCTTTACACCCTTCGTACCCTTCACACCCTTTTCACATTGCCTTCGCCTCACACCGCCGGGATCGCTTCCAGCACCACTCGCATGTCCTCCGGCGGCGGGGCGTCGAACTGCATCGTTTTGGCGCTGACGGGGTGCGGGAATTCGAGTCGCGCGGCGTGGAGCATTTGGCGCTGGACGTGCGCGAGCGCCTGTATGAGCCGGCTTTCGGAGTGCGGGACTTTTTCAATCTCGCGCTTGACGGGAAGGCCGTAGATGCGGTCGCCGATGATCGGCAGGCCCTTCAGCGCCAGGTGCACGCGGATCTGGTGGGTGCGGCCGGTTTCCAACTTCAACCGAAGGACGGCGACGCCCGGCCCCCAGCGCTCGACCTCCCAGCATGTCACGGCGGGGCGTCCGTCGTTCACGTCCACGGCCATCCTTGTGCGGTCGGCGCGCGAGCGGCCGATGGGCGCTTCGATGCGGCCGGCGGCCTCGCGCGGCGCGCCGGAGACGATGGCCAGGTAGCGCCGCGTCATCTCGCGTCGGGCCAGCGCGCCGGCCAGCGCCTGGTGGGCCGCGTCGTTCTTGGCCACGACCAGCAGGCCGCTGGTGTCGCGGTCGAGGCGATGGACGATCCCCGGCCTCTTCACCCCGCCGACGCCGGAGAGGTCCTGGCAGCGGTGCAGCAGGGCGTTGACCAGGGTGCCGCCGGAATGGCCGGGCGCCGGATGCGTGACCAACCCCGCCGGTTTGTTGATTACGATGAGGGATTCGTCTTCGTAGACGACGTCCAGCGGGATCGCTTCGGCCTGGGGCGTAGGCTCTTCGGGCGGGGGAATGCGGACTTCGACCAGCTCGCCCGGGGAAAGGCGGTGGCTCGGCTTGACCTTCAGGCCGTCGACGCGCGCCTCGCCGGCTTCGAGCAGCGCCTGCGCGCGGCTGCGCGAAAGCCCCGCGACCCGCGCCGCGATCCACGCATCGACCCGCATGCCGCGCGCGTCCGGCGGGACGGGGAAGGAGAGCGGTTCCGATTCGGCGTTTTCGCTGGTCATCGTTCGGTCGATTCAGAATGGAGAATGGATTGAGTCTGGTAGACAGCAACTACATTCTGCGGGACATGCCGATCGCAGGGAAAAAAGAACTGTCAGAATAATGGAGTCAGAATAATGACAGCTTCGGGGTGGTATTATCCTGACTCCATCATTCTGACATTTTCCTTCCGTCCATCATCCCCAGAATCAAGAAACCAATAACCAGGAATTGCCCTCTTATGACGCCGCCCGCGCCAGGGCGTTTTGGATCAGCAACTCCAGGAGTTGCGGAAACGAGATGCCATAGTGCGCCGCGCCCTGCGGCAGAAGCGAGGTCGCGGTCATCCCGGGAATCGTGTTGACCTCCAGGACGACCGGGCCGCGGCGCGTCAGGATGAAATCGACCCGCGCCATGTCGCGGCAGCCGAGCGCCTCGAACGCCTCGACCGACAGCGCCTGAACGCGGCGCGTGTCTTCCGCGGCGATCGGGGCCGGGGTGATCTCGTCGCATTCCCCCGGCGTGTATTTGGCCTGGTAGTCAAAGAACGCGCTGTTCTTCGGCCGGATGGCGGTCACCGGCATCGGCTGGCAAACGAGGCGCCCGTTTTCCGGGAACTCCAAAACGCCGCAGGTGACTTCCTCGCCCTCGCAAAAACGTTCGATGAGAACCGACGGGTCGATGGCCGCCGCTTCCTGGATCGCCGCCGGCAGCCGCGCCTCTTCGCGGACGATCGTGATCCCGACGCTCGATCCGCCCCGGGAAGGCTTGACCACGCACGGCAGGCCGATTTCGCGCCGAGCGAGGCGAACGGCGCGATCAAGCGCTTCCGGACCGAACGGGCCTTCGGCGGCGAGGAACGGCGCCACCGGCAGGCCGCAACCGTTCAGGTGCCGCTGGCAACGCGCCTTGTCCATCGCCAACGCCGAAGCCAGCACCCCGGAGCCGGCGTACGACAGCCCTTCCATCTCCAGCAGGCCCTGAATCGTGCCGTCTTCGCCGAACGGCCCGTGCAAGATGAGGAGCACGGCCTGCACGCCCCGCGTGCGCGCCAGCGAGACCGCCTCGCCCGCCGCGTGGACGCGCGCGCCCCCGGCCGCGGAGGCCCCGCTCCCGGCGGCCCGAAACCGGGCGAAATGCGCGTCGACCTTCTCCTTCGTCGCGCCGGGCGGAAACGGCTCGGCGGCGATCGCCCAGCGCCCGTCGGGGCGAATGTAAACCGGTGTCAGCGCATAGCGCGCGAAGTCGATGTTCGCGGCCGCCATGCGTCCGGACGCGAAGGAGACCTCGTGCTCGGGCGTCTGCCCGCCGCAGATGAGCCAGATGGGGCGTCGGGAATCGGACATGAAATCAACTCCTGCTGCTGTCGGGAACGGGAGGTCGAACAAGAAATCAAACAACCGATTCGGCGCAGGATTCTCCGCCAGTTCCATGAAGCGAGAACTATCGCGCCAAGGCGCCGCTCAAGACAAGGGCGTTTTGCGCAGGGGGCGAAGCGGGGCGCGCCTTGAAATCAAGGCAGAGCCTGATGCGGCGGGCTGGGGGTTGAACCCCGTCAGCGGTGGCGGAATCGTCCAGTTCGCCCAGTTGGTTCCCCAAGTCCAGCGCGTCGCGATGGTTGATCGTCGTTTGGAAAATGCAATTGCCAGATGTTGAACAACTGTTTTTCTCTTGACTTCCTCCACGCGTTTTCTTATTCTGCTCGGTTGAACTGGGGAGCAACGTACTTTCGGACATAGTGATTGGGCAGAGGGGCGCGCCGCGGAGGCCGGCGCCCGCGCGTTGCATCTTCTCACGCGCGGGACGGGCCGGAGTCGAAAGCGCGCCCCCGGGGTCGGTCCACCAAACATGGGGTGGACGATGCGGCAGGGCGCGTGGGGGCGCCGCCCGGGGCCGCGAGCGCTCGTCGAGCGGCCGTCCATCCCGCAGGAGGATGCGCCATGAGCGCCAACATTGTGCGGGGGCGCCGAACCGCGGCGGCGTTGGTCATCGCGCTGGCCGTGAGCGCCACGGGCTTCGAAGCCCCCAACCTCGACACCGATCCGGCCTTCGACGAGTACCGCCAGATAGAGCGCATGGGCGGGTTCGGCCAGTCGGTCCATCAGAATCCTCTGGAGATGCCGGCGATCCTTCAGCCGGGCGCATCGGCCCGCGAAGCCGCGCCGTCCGCGACCGGCTGGACCGCCACGGCGCCGACCAGCGTGCCGGCCGCCTCGGGTCCCGCCCCCGCGCGCATCGCCGTTTCGCAGCCGACCCCGTCGCTGGCCATTGTCGATCTGGACAGCGAAACCGTCAGCACGCCGGAATTGAGGGCCGTGGGGCAGGCGCTCGAAACCGAGTTCGCGCGGCTGGGCAAATTCGCCTTGGAGCCTCAGGAAAAGACGCGCAAGGAACTCGTCAGCGTCGGGTTGCTTCCCTACGATCCCTATAAGGCGCCGCCGCCGAACGCGCAACTGGCCGGGGCCTTGGGCGCGGAATACCTGCTTCGCGGGACGCTGAACAAGGTCGGCGACCTGTTCTCGCTCAATACGGAAATCTACGATGCCCGCCGGGACACGGTGGCGCGCTCGGACTCGCGGGTGGCGCAGGGCGGCCTGGGCGACCTGCTCACCCAGGCCGGGGCGATCGTCACCGCGCTCACGCAGGGCCTGTCGGATTGCGCGACCGGCCCCGCGGCGCCCTTGGAGCCGGTCTATGGCTCGTCCGCCTCGGCGCCGGCGGGAGTCTCGATTGCCTCGCCGCCTCGGGCCGAAGCCGCCTCGGGGCCGCTGGCCGACGCGCGCGACCAGATCGCCGAGCTGTCAACGGAAGTGAAGAAACTGCGGACCGACCTGGACAAACAAAACGCGTTGGCCGCCCAGTATAAGGACGAAACCGACCGCCTGCGCCGCGATCTGTCGACGACCAAGGAGCGCGTGCGCGAGACCGTCGCCTCGAAACCGGAGGGGACAAAACCGGCGGACCAGGCCAAGGCCGCCGAACTGGCCGAGGCCGCGAAACAGCCCGGCCTGTCGCAGGAAGAGAAGATCGCCAAGCTGGCGGAGGCCGTCCGCCTCGACCCCCAAACGCCGGATCGTCATCTCGATTTGGCAAAGGCGCACTACGCGGCGCGCGACTACGACAAGGCCGAGCAGGCCTGCGCGGCGGGCATCCAACTGCATCCGCGCAACGCCGCGCTGCGCACCGTTCTGGGCGTGACCTACTACGCGAGGGAAGACTACGTCCGCGCGGAGAAGGCCTATCGCGAGGCGTTGAGCATCAGCCCGTCGGACTCCTTCGCGCAATACAACCTGGCGCTGACGATTTCCAAGACCGTCAAGGACCATTCGCGCGACGGGGAAGCGATGGCCGAATGGGAACGCTATCTGAAAATCGCCCTGAACGATCCCAGCCAAGCCTACTGGGTCGAACAAGCCAAAGCCGAAATCAGCGCGCTCCAGGCAGAGACGAAGAAACCCGAAACCGCCAGCGGACCGGCGAAGTAGCTCCGCCCCTCTCCTAAAAATGAGGTTCGGAGTGCGACCTTAAGGTCGTATCGAGCGCCTGGCATCCGGGAAGCCGTTACGACCTGAAGGTCGCACTCCGAACCTCTTTTTCGGGCCTTTCCGGGTGACCCGAAGCGCCCGGATTTGCCCCCGTTTTCCAGGGGTGCACTGCGGAAAACCGGGACTGACTCGCTTTTCCGGGGCCGAAGCTCCCCGGTCATCGGCGCCATCTCCCGGTCCGGGAAAGCGTGCCTGTCGCCGTTATTCCGGGATTCGATTTGCCTTTGCGCAAAGCGCGTGGGACAATTGCTTCCGTGAGTCAACGAATCGTAGGAGCGGAGAACGATGACCTACACGGTGCACATAGAGAAGGGCGAGGACTTCGGATATGTGGCTCATTGTCCCGCCATACCCGGTTGCCACAGCCAAGGCGCGACGATGGAAGAGACGATTGAAAACATCAAGGACGCCATCCGCGGCTGCATCGAGGCTCTAGGGAAGGATCTGCTCACACCGCCGGGCAACGCCTACGTTGTCGAGGTGCAGGTCTGATGCCCAAGTTGCCCGCGGTCTCGGGGATGGAAGCTCGCGGGGCATTGGAACGCGCGGGATGGCAATACGTGCGGACCGGGAGTTCGAGGCATATGGTTCTGCGGAGGGAAGGAATGCCCGTCGCCCTCTCCATCCCCGATCATCGAACGCTCGACCGTGGACTTCTTCGGTCGTTGATCCGAGATGCCGGCATGACGGTCGAGGAGTTCACGGAGAATCTCTGAGGGAAGAAGACTCGCGAGCCAATGCCGGACCCTTTCTCCAACCCCGAGAACCCCGACGAGGTCTAGAAGACCGGGGATGGACTCGTTTTTCCGCCTGTCCTGAGCGCGCCAACGGCGAGCCCGCCGAACCCGCCGAAGAGACCGTCGGCGGGGTGGAAAAAGTATCCCGTCCCCGAATTCATGCCACTAACGGCCTTTGCGGGCTACCCCCTTTCTAGCACCTCAGAGCCACGATCTTTTCCACAATCTGGCTAAGCGTCGCGCTGTCTTTGCCATCCTGAAGAGCCCGAGATATGATCTTCTGGATAACGACGGGATTCTTCAGCGCGTGTTTCCTCTTAGGTATCCCAAGGCTACTTCTTTGAATCGCCAACTGTTCCTCGAAGTAATCCTTTCCCATTTCACTCGCGAGCGTATCTTCAAGCCGGATCTTGAAACAGGCACAGTCTCTTGAGACAAA
>JAPLSS010000517.1 GCA_026398515.1 Candidatus Sumerlaeota bacterium
CCAGGCGATCTTCGACTGGATGGACCCGGACGACAAGCCCATCGGCGGCGTCGGCGACAGCGAGGTCGCCTTCTACAGCGAGTGGATCGCCAAGGAGCGGAAGATCGACTGGGACCGGCAGACCGCCTTAATTCGCCCGAAGAACGACCTGTTCACCACGCTCGACGAGTTGCTGCTCGTTCCCGGCGTGACGCCCCAGCTGTTCTACGGCTATGATCCCACGGACGAAAAGGAAGTCAAAAAGCGGGAGAAGGACTTGGCCGAGGGAAAAGAGGTCGCCCGGGGGTTGCGCGATTGCCTGACGATCTACTCCTCGGGAAAGTTGAACATGAACACGGCGACGTACGAGTCGTTGGCGGCGCTGTTCGGGACCGGCGCCAACAACCTGGAAGAGGGGGAGAAGCGCGCGGAGGAGGTCCTGCGCTACCTTGGGCGCACGAGCAAGAGCGAGCCGGACAACGACAAGGCGTTCCGCTCGCCGCAGGAGGTCATGACCTCGCAGAGCGCCGTCTTCGCGACGATCTTCGGCCCCGCGCGCAATGCCCATGACTTCAACGTCATGTCGTCCAACTTCGTCATCGAAGGAACGGGCACGGCGCTCGACGCGCAGGGCGATCCGACGGTCACGCGCCGGTTGACGGTCCTGGTGCGGCGCGCGTATCAGCAGTACCCCATCGAAAAGGATTTCGATCAGCGCCGCCGGCGCAGCGCCGACCACGACGAATTGCTGAAGAAACTCAACCGCTCGCAGTTGCGCGAGATGGAGAAGATCGGCGCCGCCACCGCGCCCAATGTCCGGGCGCTGTGGTGGAGGGAGAACTAAGAGTGCGGAGTGCGGAGTGCGGAGAGCAGAGCGGGGGGTGCAAAGTGCGGAGTTTCCGCTTCATGGAACGGTGTGCGAAGGGCTGGAATGAGATACTCCACGCTGTTCGTTCTTGACTCCGCACTCGGCACTCCGCACTCCGAACGTTGAACTGGTTTCTGAGATTTACCACGGATATTCGCCCATGGCGGCCATTTGGACATCGATTGAACTGACGGACTCGGAGGCGCTGGTGGCCCAGGCGCGCGGCGCGAAGGAGGCGCCGTCGTTGCGCATGGCGTTGCGCATCCCGTTGCCCGAGGCGCGCGACGCCACGCCGGAAGCGCGCGCCCAAGCCCGCGGCGCCGCGCTGGCGCAGGGCCTGAAGCAGGCGGGGTTGAAGCCGCTGTCCGCGGTGATGGTGGCTTCGAAGCGCTATGTCACCGTGCGCTACATCACCCTGCCGTCGACCGACGACAAGGAACTGGCGCAGATGGCGAACTTCGAAGCGCAGCGCCACGTGCCGTTCCATTCGAACCGCCACTTCATCTCGCACCACGTGATGCGCAAAGACCCGATCGCCGGCTCGCACGTGCTGTTGGCCGCGGCGGACGGGCCGGACATTGATGAATTGCTCGGCGTGGCGCAAGCGGCGGGCATCGGCGTCGACGCCATCGACGTCTCGTCGCTGGCGCAGTTCAACACGGTGGCCGCGGCGGCGCCGCCGGGGTTCGCCGAAGAGACGGCGGCCATCCTTCACCTGGGCGCGCAGAGCGTCGACATCTCCATCATCTCGCGCGGCCTGCTCATCTTCACCCGCTCGGCGCCGATGGGCTATGAGCGGCTGGCCGCCGACCTCAAGGAATCGGCCCCCATCGACCTGCCGCTCTCGCTCGACCAACTGCGCCAAATCGACATGATGCGGCCGCTGGGGGCCTTGCAGCGATTCGGCCTCGCACCGGCCGAGGGCGAAAGCGCGCTGGAAGGCAGCGCCGCGCCGGCGCCGGCGACGCGTGTGCGCGCGTGGCTGGACCGGTTGGCCGTCGAGGTGCGCCGGTCCTACGAATTCGCCAGCCGCGAGTTGTCGTGCCCGCCGGTGACCGCGCTGTATCTTTCGGGCGACGCGGCGAGCTGGCCCGGGTTTGACGAATACCTTCAGGTCAACCTGAGCGTCGAGGCGCGGCGCGTCGATCCGTTCGCGGCCTTGCACGTGGAGAAGACCGCGCTGGACGGGACGCGGGCCGACGGGGGCCCGTTCGCCGGCGTCATCGGAGCGCTCGCGCGCCATTGGCGGGAGAAGGCCGTCGCCGTCGACCTTCTGCCGGCGGATTATCGGTCGCAACGCATGGCGCGCCGGCGCCGGCAGTCGGCTCTGACCACGGCGGCGCTGGCCGTGGCGGCGCTGGCGCTCGGCGTCGTGTACGTGCGCCAGCAGGCCGGGCTGCGCGAAGAGGAGGTCAACCTCCTGCGCCAGGAGGTCCGCAAGCTGCAACCCCGGGTCGAGTCCCTCACGGACAAGGAAAAGCAACTGCAAATCATCAATGAATACCGGCTCGACAAGCGCTCCGCGCTGGCGATCCTCGACACCATCAGCGGCTTTCCGTATTTGCCGACGCAGGTGGCGCTGACCAGCCTGAAGTTCTCCAAGGGCGGGACGGTGGAGATGGACGGCTACGCGCTGACGCTCGAGGATCTGAACCGCTTCATCCGGGACCTGGAGAAGGCCGCGTATCAGAACGAGACGATCTTCCGCGGCGGCGTGAAGTTGAAGCCGAATGGCCAGAAACTCCAGGAGCGGTTTGACGCCTCGCGCCCGCAGCCGGTCTGGCAATTTCAGCTGGCGGGCGAACTGAGCCCGCCCAGTTGATTGCGAGCCGCTTGGAAAGAACGAACCCTGACCATGCCGAAGACGAAACGCGAGAGAATCCTGCTGGGCGTGACCGTGGCGCTGCTGGTCATCGGGGTGGCTTGGTCGCGCCGAGACAGCCTGGGAGCGCTCACCTCGTGGACCCGCGGGAGCAGCGAAAGCCTGCGATTGAGGAAGCAATTAGAGAATTACCAGAAGACGCTGGGCAAAGAGGATTCGATCAACGAAGGATTCCGCGAGATCGAAAAGCAATATGTCCGCGATCCGACCGTCAAGCCCGAACAGAAGTTCGGCGAGCAGATCAACGCCCTGTGTGTGAAATTGGGATTCCAGGGGCGGGACATTCAGCGCCCGGTCATTGAGGACATCCCCTCCGCCTCCGTCGTCGACTACGGGTTGATCACGTTGGATGTCACGATCCAAGGCGACTTCGACCACGTCGTGCGATTTCTGAAAGAGGCGGACAAGGCGGGCTACTTGATCGGAGAGTTGCAGATTACGTCGACCATGGACAATCCGACCCTGCGCGTGGAGTTGACGGTCGCGCGGCCGGTCCGGCTCTCCGACGTGGGCTACGTGCCCGGCGCCCGGCGCCCCCGCGGGTGATCCGCGCGGGAACGACACGACCGTGGAAGGTCCAAGCCACTCATGCGACGACGCGATTTGATCATCAACGTGGCCCTGCTGGCGGCCATCCTCGTCCTGGGAAGTTTGGTGGCGATGTCCGGCTTGCGCCAGCCCGACGTCCTGCCGACGGGCGGCGGGTCAGCGGCGCCCGGCGGATCGGATCGCGCGACGTCCGGGACCCTTGCGCTGGCGCCGGGCGAAACGCAGTACCGGGCCACGCCCGCGGCGCGTGAGGAACCCCCGACGCTCCCGCCGAAGATCGAGAACGACCGCTTCGCCCAACTGGGCTCGCGCAACATCTTCAAGACCATCATCGACAAGCCGCCGCCCCCGAAGACTCCCACGCCGACGCCGATCCCGTATCCGCCCATCAGCGAGGTGGTCGGGCGCTGGCAGTTGCAGTCGCTCGACGTCGGCAGAGCCTCCTTCCTCGACGCGGACACGCAAGAGACCTTCGACCTGACCGTGGGCGGGCCGCCGCATCCGAAGACCTACAAGACCTTCGCATATTCGATCACGCTGGTGCGCGTCGACACGGAGAACTATCAAGCCGAGGTCAAGGGCGACCACGGCTAGCAGACGTTCGTGTTCAAAATGTTCTAGCTCTCGACCGGGGGATTGGATGATCG
Organism: Candidatus Sumerlaeota bacterium; assembly: GCA_026398515.1. Taxonomy (GTDB): domain Bacteria; phylum Sumerlaeota; class Sumerlaeia; order JAPLSS01; family JAPLSS01; genus JAPLSS01. Next base: position 3,926 of record JAPLSS010000517.1, read on the forward strand.
ACTCGACGGGATTCTCGCCCTCCCGACGCGGCCGCCCGATGCGCCCAAAGGAAAACCATCGCCATGCCTGCTCAGCCTCCGATTCGTCCCTCGCTTCAGCCGCTGGTGGAGAACATCGAGCGGGTGATCAAGGGCAAGTCCGACGTCGTGCGCGCGGCGGTCATCTGCCTGCTGGCGCGCGGCCACCTGCTCTTTGAAGACGTGCCGGGCGTGGGCAAGACGACCCTGGCGCAATGCCTCGCGCGGTCGATCTCCTGCACCTTCCACCGCATTCAGTTCACTTCCGACCTGCTGCCGAGCGACATCATCGGCGTGACCATCTTCGACCCGGCCAACCGCGAGTTTCAGTTCAAGCCGGGGCCGCTGTTCGCCAACATGGTCCTGGCCGACGAAATCAACCGCACCACGCCGAAGACCCAGTCCAGCCTGCTGGAGGCGATGAACACGGCGCGGGTGACCGTCGACAAGATCACGTACGCGCTGCCGCAGCCGTTCATCGTCATCGCCACGCAGAATCCCATCGAATTCCACGGGACGTTTCCGCTGCCCAAGTCGGAGATGGACCGCTTCCTGATGCGCCTGTCGCTGGGGTATCCGTCAGCCCCGGACGAAACCACCATCCTGCGCGAGCAGCGGACGCTCAACGCCGCCGACGACGCGCACCCATCGATCTGGGCGTCAGCATCCGCGGATCGCTGTCGCTGCGGCGGGCGGCGCAGGCGCGGGCGTACTTCGAGGGGCGCGACTACGTGACCCCGGATGACGTGAAGCAACTGGCCCTGCCGACGCTGGCGCACCGGCTGCAAATCGCGCGCACGTTCGACAACCCGCGTCTCGGCGCGCACGACGACGAGGACGTGCTGCGCGACATCCTCTCGCAAGTCCCCGCGCCGATTTGAGTTCGTCGCGACGCCTTCAGGCGTTTCTTCGGATGTTTCCACAACGGCTGAACAAACGCCTGAAGGCGTCGCTGCGAACTTCCGCTTACCGCTTCTCCGCCAGAACCGGCTCTTCCTCGACGGGCGCGGGCTCGTCAATCAGGTGGCCAGCCTTCTTCTCCGTTAGGACGATGGAGGCCGCAATGCCGACAGCCAGAATGCCCACGATCACCCCGAGCGAGATCCCGATCGGGATCTCGACGTGATGTTGGATCAGCATCTTCACGCCCATGAAGGCCAACAGGAAGACCAGGCTGACGTTCAGGAACCGGAACAGGCGCATCATCGCCGTCAGAGCGAAGAAGATGGACCGCAGGCCCAGAACGGCGAACACGTTCGACGTGAAGACAATGAACGAGTCGGCGGTGACGCTGAACACCGCCGGAATCGAGTCGACGGCAAAAACCACGTCCAAGCCGTCCACCACCACCAGCGCCAGGAACATCGGCGTCATGGCCCAACGCCCGTGCGCGCGCACGAAAAACGACTCGCCGTGGTAGCGGGGCGTGACCAGGAAGAACCGGCGGACCAGCCGCACGAGCGGGTTCTTCTCCGGCTCGATCTTCTGCTCCTTCGTCGTCAGCATCTTCAGCGCCGTGGCCAGCAGGACCGCGCCGAACACGTAGTTCATCCACGTGAATCTCGCCACCAACACGGCCCCCGCGCCGATCATGACGCCGCGCAGCAGGACCGCCCCGATGATGCCCCAGAACAACACCCGATGCTGAAAGCGCGGCGGCACGGCGAAGTACTCGATCGCCAGCGCCATGACGAAGACGTTATCCAGCGACAGCGACTCCTCGACGATGTACGCGGTCGCGAACAGCAGCGCGGCTTCCTCGCCCGACCGAATCATCGCGCCGGTCAGGCCAAGGCCCAGCCAGTTGTGCTCGTAGGCATAGTAGACGAAGACCGTGAAAAAGACCGCCAGCGAGACCCAGAAGGCCGTCCAGCCGATGGCCTCGCGCACGCCGACCACGTGCGCCTTGCGATTCAGGACGCCCAGGTCCAGCGCCATCATCAGCCCCACGAACGCCACGAATCCAACCCACAGCCACACCGTCACCGTCTTCTCTCTCCTTATTTCGATCGAGGCCCCATCGGTCCGGCCTTTACCCATGTACATACGGGACAACCCGCTCGCCTGGCAATCGAAAGCGGACGGAGCAGACCGATTTTCGGAATTTGGCGTTGAGGCGCCGCAGGCTTTCGGACAGAAGCGTCCATAGGATCTGGACAGGCGAAGTCCAGACCTGCGCGGGATGTCTTGTTGGGCAAGGGATTCGCGCCGTATGATGAGGGCGTCCGTGGGCTTAGTACATCCATTGGGAAATGCGATCATGTATTTCCGAAACTCCCCGAAGGGGAGGAATATGAGTAGCCGTGGGTGGAGTCTTCGGAACCCACGGAACGGCGCGGGGAAACAGCCCGACCCTGAAGGGGTCGAACAGCGGCCCCCCCCTTTGTTCGACTCCTTCAGGGTCGAAGGCATGCGCGCTGTCTTTCCGTGGGCTGGCGCCCACGGCTACTCATATCTCTCCCCTTCGGGGACTCCCGGAAATGCATTCGGAGAATCCCATGATACACGATCGTATTTCCCAGCAGTTGTACTTAGCCGGCTATCGCTCAGCCCGTTCCTCTATTCCTACCGCTTCCCCGCCGGCGCCGGCTCTTCTTCCTGGAAGGGCGTGTGCTCTTCGATGAGGTGGCCGGCTTTCTTCTCCGTCAGGACGATGGAGGCGACGATGCCGACCGCCAGGATGGTCACGATCACCCCGAGCGAAACCCCGTTGGAAATCCCGACGAAATGCTGGATCAACATCTTCACTCCCATGAACGCCAGCAGAAAGACTAGGCTGACATTCAGGAACTGGAACAGGCGCATCATCGCCGTCAGCGCGAAGAAGATCGACCGCAGGCCCAGGATGGCGAACACGTTGGAGGTGAGCACAATGAACGGGTCGTTGGTCACGGTAAAGACCGCCGGCACCGAGTCGACCGCGAAGACCATGTTCAGCACCGCCACCAGCACCACCACGAGAAGCAACGGCGTAATCGCCCATCCCCCTTGCGCGCGCACGAAGAACTTCTCGCCGTGATAGTGGGGCGTGACCAGAAAGAAGCGCCGGACCAGACGCACGACCGGGTTGCGTTCCGGTTCGATCTTCTGCTCCTCCGTGACCAGCATCTTCAGCGCCGTGGCCAGCAGGATCGCGCCGAACACGTAGTTCATCCAGGCGAACTTCGCCACCAGCACCGCGCCGGCGGCGATCATCATGGCGCGCAGCAACACCGCCCCGACGATGCCCCAGAACAGCACCCGATGCTGATCGCACGCCGGCACGGCGAAGTACTCGATCGCCAGCGCCATGACGAACACGTTGTCCAGCGAAAGCGACTCCTCGACGATGTAGGCGGTGGTGAACAGCAGCGAGGCTTCCGGGCCCGACAACACGTGCGCATGGTCCAGGCCGATGCCCAGCCAGTGGTACGTATAGGCGCAATCCACGAAAACGACGAACAATCCCGCCAGCGAGACCCAGACGGCCGTCCAGCCGATGGCCTCGCGCACGCTGACCACGTGCGCCTTGCGGTTCAGGACGCCCAAGTCCAGCGCCATCATCAGCGCGACGAACACCACGAATCCCGCATATAGCCAAATCGTCACGACCCCGCCGTCTCCCCTCGGTTCGGTGGGCGTCCCCCTGCGACGCGCGCCGCCATTCATACGGGACGCGCCGCGTGTGTGGCAACCGAATACGGACACGGGGCGCCGATTTCGCCGGTTCGCTGGCTTTCCCGTAGCGCTGGCCTTCCAGCCGGTATCGCAACTCTCATTCCAGCGTCCGAACGCGGATGTTCCGCAGCGCCGCCTTGGTGTTCCACGCCGCCAGGCCGAAGGGCTGCGAGAGGTCGACCTCGCCGCGGACCGCGATCTCCCGGCCTCCTGGGTGGGCGTCGACCGCCTTCTCGTCGCCGATCCAGGCTTCGATGCGGTCGGGGGTCGCTCGCAGGCGGATCCGGTACCAGTAGTCGTTGTCGAAGTTTCGGTACGTAGTGGTTTCGTTTTCCGAGGCGTCCAGGCCGTCGAACGAGGAGATGCCGATCAGACTGCCGCCCCAGCCGCCGACGATCAGCGTGCAGCAGGAATCGTTGACCGGGAAGGTTAGTCCGCAGAAGAAGTCCGTGCCATCGACGCGCATGGCCTGGAGTTCGACCTCGTAGTTCATGGTCGGCGTCGGGCGGGTGTATGTTACGCCGTTCAGGTCCCCGGCGCCGACATCGAGGACGATGGCGCCGTCTTCCACCGCCACGGCCTCTTCATTGCCGCCGAACTCGGTGACCTTCCATCCGTCCAGGGTCTTCCCGTCGAACAGGCTGCGCCACTCGCCGCCGCCGGAGGCCGACGGTGCGTTCGAGATCAAGCGGCAGCCGCCGGCGACCAGGGCGACGGCGCAGAGGGCCGCCATAGGGGCAGCTATTCCTCGAGCGCGGATTGTATGCCTCATGACGTTCTCTCTGGTTCACCAAATGATGACAGCGAAGCGCGGTCTATGCGAGTTGAACGCCGGCCTTGTTGATTAGGTATTCTCGGAGGCTCCCAACAAACTCCCGGGCGTGCTCGAACCTCTCTGTCGCCTCTTGCTCCGAGATGACGACAAACTCCTTATAGTCGACCTCCTGACGTCGTGCGAAGGTATCATGGAGCCATTCGGACAAGTTCTTGCCAAACGCGCCCGTCTTTACGAACTCGCGGTCAAACAAGGCAATGACCCCGGTATGCTTAGAGGAGCTTTGGCTGGTCAGGGCCAGCAATGCCAGGATGCCATAGAACATCGCGTAATACGCCCGGTTCGTGGCGTTCCGAAGACTGCGCCGTTTCAGCGCCGCTTCCGCATCGGCGAGCGCCTCTTGCGCTTCTTCCATCCGGTATCGCACCAACGCATTGAGTTTTTCCGGAATCACGCCGCCACGCCCTCCCGAAGAATATTCCTCACCAGCGGACTGACCGAAAGGGGCCCGCGGGTGAAGTCCCTTTGGCTATAGCAAAGCGCGACAATGACGATGCCGTGATCAAAACTGACTTCCCACGCGATGTGCTGGACTTTGTCTCGAGTCTTAGTCTCCGGCTTGCCTATCACCACGCAAATATCGAAATCCGAATCGGGCTGAGCGTCTCCCCGGGCGCGCGACCCGTAGGCCCAGATCCGCGCGCCGGGATAGACGGCCCGGACGCGCGCGGCGAATTCCTCGAGGATGCGGCGGTCGGCTTCGCTCATCATCGTTCGCGATTTCCTTCCCTCATCATCCCGCGCCCGCGCCAAAAAGGTCAAGCCGCATCGGCCTTTCGTGGCGCAGGCTTTCCAGCCCGCGCGTTGTTCTGTCGCGGGTCCGCCGCGGCGCAGGCGGGAACGCCTTCGCCACCTCAACGGCTTATTCTTCGTTTGCTTCGGGTTTCGGCAGGCGGTCGCGGGGGAAGACCAGGCGGAAGACGGAGCCTTCGTCTTCGGTGGAGTCGAATTCCACCTTGCCGCCGTGCTCCTGGACGATCTTGCGGGTGGTCAGCAGGCCCAGGCCCGTCCCTTTGCCCGCGCCCTTGGTCGAAAAGAAATTCGTAAAGACTTTTTGTTTAACGTCGTAGTCCATGCCGCAGCCGTCATCGGCGACTTCGTAGATGAGCGCGCCGTCCCTTTCGCGCGTGGAGACGACGACGTGGCGCTCCTTCTTGTCGCTCATCTCGCAGGCGTCCAGCGCGTTGGAGACCAGGTTGGCCAGGCAGGTGTGGATGCCCTCGGCGTCCATCGGCGCTTCGGCGAGGGGGCGGTCGAGTTCGGCGCGCATTGCGATGCCGGACAGGGCGGCCTTGTCGCGGAAGAGTTCGACGACCTTCTCGGCGACGGTGTTGGGATCGGTCATCGCGGCGTGAAACTCGCGGCCGCGGGCGAACTCGAGGAATTCCTTCACGAACGAGGAGATGCGAGCGATGTTCTCTTCAAGCATCGACCACCCGGTGGTGATGCGTTCGGCGTCGCCTTTGCGGATGCCGGAGGAGACGACGTACATGCCGCCCTCCAAGCCCATGATCACGTTCTTGATGCCGTGGGCGAGGCCGGCGACCGTCTGGCCCACGGCGGCCAGGCGCTCGGCTTCGAGTTTCTCGTGCTCCAGGCGCTTGGTCTCGGTGATGTCGGTCGACATTTCGACGACGTGCTGGATGCGCCCCTCCGCGCCGGCGAGCGGGACCATGTGGACGAAGTAGTCGATGGGCTGGCCGTCGCGGCCGACGCCCTTTTCCTCGCGGGTGCGCAGGCGGCCGTCGACGAAGGTCTCGGCGGCGGCGCAGCGATGGCATCGGGTCTTGCGTCCCTTATAGACTTCGTAGCATTGGCGGTCCTCCCAGGGGCCGTAGGTGGTCTCGAACTGGCGGTTGGCTTCGACCACGCGGAACCCACGGTCGATGACGGCGATGCTGACCGGGACCTGGTCGAAGAGTTGGGTGCGGATCCAGTTGTGGATTTGTTCGGGGCTCATGGTTCGACCCCACGGCAGGACGGAATGGACAGGGTGGACGCAATGGACATTATGGACAGGGGATTCATGGCGTCTTTGCCTCCGCCCAACATCTCTTGTCTTCGGTTAGTTCTTCCACCGCCTTCAGGAACGCCGAGGGGCGGATCGGCTTTTCCAGGTAGCCCTCCGGCTCGGGGATTCGCTCGTCGGGGAGAAGCTGGCGGAAGCGCTGCGCGTGGAAATCGTGGGCGCGGCTGAAGGCGCTGACGAACACGACGGGGATCGCGGCGGTTCGCGGATCGCGCTTCAGGTCCAGGTACAGCGCGACGCCCGAACGGCCGGGCATCATGATGTCCATGCAGACCAGATCGGGCCGCTCGGAACGAATCGCCGCCGCTCCGGCGTGGGCGTCGGCGGCTTGGCGCGTGGAGTAGCCGTGATCTTCGAGCAGGGCGCACAGGTAGGCGGCGATCGCCGGCTCGTCGTCGATGACGAGGATCTTCTTGGTCGGCGGAATGGAAAGACTCATTGAGCAACTCCAACGGATGGCCAGAAGACAAGGGAAGTATGGAGTCCCGCCTTTCGGCGGAATCTTAGGCATTGCACGCAGACTCACATATTCCGCCTAAAGGCGGGACTCCATACCCCGACAACCGGCGTTTATTTCGTGGCCTCCATCGCCGCGGCGGCGGCGATCGACTTTCTGGGCGCGTAGGGGCCGATCTTCCGCAGGTCGGCGCCGCTGACGTCGCGGTGGCATTCGTCGCAACGGGAGAAGGCCTCGTTGTTGCGCTTCTGGGCCTCCCGGTCGTGACAGCCGATGCACAGGCCGTGCATCGCTTCCTTGTAGCCCGGCGCCATGCCCGTCATCCCGTTCGCCGGCTTGGCGAGGAACGAGCCGTCGACCAACATGCCGCCGTGGCACGTCTCGCAGGGCGCGGCGGTCGCGCGCGTCTTCGCTCCCTTGGCGTCCGCATGGCATTCCAAGCAACTATCGGCGCCGTGGAGTTTCTCCACGTGCGTCTCGTGGTCGAAGATGTCGGTCGGCTCGTACATGTCGCGATGGCACTCGCCGCAGGCCGTGTTCTCGTCGAACGGCAGATTCTCGTGGTGACAGACGACGCAGGACTGGTCGCCCGTAAGTTCTTTGATGTGGCCTTCGTGCGAGAAGAGAACGAGCCGCCCGTCGCGGTTTCCGTCGAGGACCTGGAGCGGGACGACCTTCGCATCAGCGGCCGGCGCGCCCTGCCCCAGGCCGGCCAGGACGTAGTTGGGCGCCTGGTTTTCGGCGCCGGCGTTCAACCAAACCCCTTCGACCGCGCGCACGGGGTAAACGGGCGTGCGCAGCGGCTTGGACCCGAAGATCGACTCGGCGGGCAACATCGCCACCGCCAGCGCCGCGCCGAGGAGCGCCATCAGCGAATACACGCGCGGCGCCCCGACGGCGCGCAGCGACAGGGAGTTGAAGCCCGCCGGGTCGATGCGCGGCCGAACGACAGGATGGGCGCCTGAATCGACGGCCGAACTCTCGTAAATCCGCAAGTTCTCCACGAAAAAGATAAACACCAGCGCCGCGCCGGCGACGATGCCGAGGCTGACGGCGATTTCTTGCCACGCCGGGACATACGGCATGTCCGCGGGGCGCTGGAACGTGACGATGCACACGTCGAAGCGGTTGAGGATCATGCCCGCCACCACC
>JAPLSS010000184.1 GCA_026398515.1 Candidatus Sumerlaeota bacterium
GCATTCCGCCTAAAGGCGGGACTCCATACCCCCCTTTTGGGAGATCCCCCGGGTGATCGGCAAGGCGATCAGTTTCTCCGTGCTCGGCATCGACGCGTTCAAGGTCGGCGTCGAAGTCGACATCGGCAAGGGCCAGACGGCGGTCAACGTCGTGGGGCTGCCCGAGGGCGCGGTCAAGGAAAGCCGCGAGCGCGTGCGCGCCGCCGTCATCAACAGCGGCTTCTGGTTCCCCTCGACGCGGGTGACGATCAACCTGGCGCCGGCCGACATCCGCAAGGAAGGCGTGGCGCTGGAGTTGCCGATCGCGCTGGCGCTGCTGGCGGCGATGGGCGACATCAAGACCGACAGACTGGAGAAGTTCGCGCTGGCCGGCGAGTTGGGGCTGGATGGGGCGGTGCGGCCGATCCGCGGGTCGCTCTCGCTGGCGTTCGGCGCGCGCGAGGCAGGGCTGGAGGGCCTGGTGGTTCCGGCGCCCAACGCCGACGAGGCGGCCATCGTCGAAGGGGTCTCCGTCATTCCCGTCGGTTCGTTGAAGGAGGCGCGCGATTTCATCGCCGGGGCGCGGGAGATTGCGCCGCACGTCGTCGATGCCAACCACGCGTTCGAAGAAGGATCGAAGTTCTCCATTGATTTGCAGGAAGTCAAAGGCCAGGGGAACGCCAAGCGCGCGTTGGAGATCGCCGCGGCCGGGAACCACAACGTCCTGTTCATCGGGCCGCCGGGGTCGGGCAAGACGATGCTGGCCAAGCGCCTGCCGACCATCCTCCCTCCCCTATCGTTCAACGAAGCCATTGAGACGACGAAGATCCATTCCATCGCCGGCATGAAGAACCATGAGGAGCCGTTGCTGGCGGTGCGGCCGGTCCGCTCGCCGCATCACACGGTCAGCCCCGTCGCGCTGACCGGCGGCGGGACGATCCCCAGGCCGGGCGAGATTTCGCTGGCGCACCACGGGGTGCTGTTTCTCGACGAGATGCCGGAGTTTCCGCGGCAGGCGCTGGAGACGCTGCGCCAGCCGTTGGAGGACGGGATTGTGTCGATTTCGCGGGCAGCGGCCAGCCTGCAATTTCCGGCGCGATTCCTCCTGTGCGCGGCGATGAACCCGTGCCCGTGCGGGTACATGAACGCGCCGCAACACGAGTGCCACTGCTCGCCGCCGGCGATTCAGAAGTATTTGAGCCGCATCAGCGGGCCGCTGCTCGACCGCATTGATTTGCACGTGGACGTGCCGGCGGTGCGAGTGCGCGATTTGTCGAAGGCGCCGCCGGGCGAGCCGTCGGCGTCGGTGCGCGAGCGGGTCTGCCGAGCGCGGGAAATTCAGGCGCGGCGCTTCGCCGGCATTCGCGGCGTGTACTGCAACAGCCACATGGGCTCGCGCGAGGTGAAGCGATTCTGCGCGCTGAGGCCCGAAGCGTTGGAGGCGCTGGAGAACGCCATCGAGTCGCTGGGCTTGTCGGCGCGGGCGTACGACCGGATTCTCAAAGTCGGGCGGACGATCGCCGATTTGGCCGGCAGCGAGCAAATTGAGATTGATCACCTGTCGGAGGCGATACAATATCGCACGCTCGACCGGAAGCTGTGGCTGTGATCCGGATTGCCGATTCAACAGCCGAAAAACCGGCTCTCAGGAGCGCGGATATGCCATGCACTATCGCCTGTCCTTGACAAAAACGGCTCGGTTTTGGAGTATCGTCAGAGTAGATCTGAGGTGCACGTGGTTCGAGGGAAGGAGAATAGCAGATGGACATGGCCAGCCAGGACGTTTATGTGGGTTATGAATACTGTCAAGAGTGCGGGGCAAGGATAACGCTTTGGTATGACAGGCACCCTAGCGGTGCCGCTATGGGAAGTGGGGAGTACTGGAGATTCACTTGTCCATGCTGTGATTCCGAGTGCAGGTACCAAGTGCCTAACTCCAGTGACAGATACCCCAAACCGCCTGAGGACGCGATCCGCCCGGAATTCATCAGGTGAATCCAGGCGATCGAGCAATATTCCCGGCAAGGAATTCCCACACATGAGCCGACCGGAGTCTGATAGCCGAGAAGCATTGTCTCCAAAGGGCCAGGAGATCAACGAGGAAATCGCCAAGGCCAAGAGATTCATCGCAGAGCAGCAGAAAATAGTGCTAGAACAACAGGAAAGACTTACCGCACGAATCGACGGTTTGTCTGGAGAAAGCAGGAAGCAATTCTGGTCTAGTGTAGGATTAACACTCATTGTCCTTGGGCTTTTCGGCGTCGCTTCATATACTAACATGAAAGAATTGGTTAGGAGCATGGTAACTTCTTACGCTACACCAGAGAAACTAGATTATCTCCTTCAGAATGCAGTAAGGTCGGTCGCTCAGGATCGACTAGATGTTCTGATTAAGACTGAAGTCGCCAATTCCACGAGCAGCATTCCAGGCCTTGTCAAAGCGAGAGTTGACTCGGCGACTTCCAACACCCAGAGCCTAGTGCAGCAGTCCGTTCGCGTCTATACAGAGGGGTTGAACAGATCAATGAATGAAATGGTATCTTTCTTCTCCACTTCGGCCACTGCTCAAGCCGGAGACTATTCCGCCTATCTCGCACTTGAGAGAATGGCCACAAGTGGAGGCGCGTTTGCCGAGGCCGCGAAGAATCAGCAGAAAATGATTGCGTTGGATTGCAATCGCTTCTCCGTTAAACCTTCCGACGTTCATCAGATCCGAAAGGAGGTTGACGGGCAGAGAGTTGAGAACTACCAGGCCCCCTTTACTGAGGCATTCCGGGGGCTCGTCGAACGGGATACGCCCGATGAGGTATACGTCAATCTTTTTTACAGATTATTCGATGCAGACCCTGAGTTTATAATACCATTAGCGCTCCAGGAAATGGCCAGAGCAAAATACACCTTCACGCGCGTGGCTTTGGGAACGCTGATTAGGAATGCAATAGACAGGTATGATATTAACTATATGGATTTTCCAGCAATCATCAAGGCCGGCGAGGATTACTCAAAGAGGGAAACTGCAACTCGGGCGACCACTAAAACTCAATAGCGGCTTTGACAAGATGAGTTGTGAGAGGAACCCGGGCAGGGAGCGCCAGATTCAGGCGCGGCGCTTCGCCGGCATTCGCGGCGTGTACTGCAACAGCCACATGGGCTCGCGCGAGGTGAAGCGATTCTGCGCGCTG
>JAPLSS010000137.1 GCA_026398515.1 Candidatus Sumerlaeota bacterium
TACGACCTGAAGGTCGCACTCCGAACCTGGTCATATAGCATCTTCGCGGGCGCGCCGGCGAACGCAATGCCCATCCAGGCCGCTTCGTCGAGTTCCTCTTTCGAAATCCCCATATCCAGCGCGCTCTGCATCTGAATGCGGACACAGGATTCGCACCGCTGCGCCACGGACAACGCCACCGCCATCAGTTTCTTCGTTCGCCGATCGATGCGCCCATCGGCGCTTGCCTGCTTCATAAAATCCGAAAAAAGCGCCGCCGAATCCAGATCATGCGTTCCCCCGCTCTCAGACATACTTACGGCGCCGCCCTCCGCGCAGCAACTGTCGCCCTGCTGCGAGACGTCAGGACGGATTGCAACCGCCGCCGATCGATTGTCGATCTTCTCGTTCATGCTGCGTTCCTTCAATCCCTTTCTGCCGAACCGATGCTCCAGGCGGGGATGGATCACCCGGATGCGGCTCTCCAATCGGCTGTCTTTCTTCTCGATGACACGGCCAACGATCGACCCGGCGGAATGCCCGCGCCCGCGCAAAGCCTCGACATAACCCGTGGCCGCACTCGCCGGAAGCGCCACCATCAGGCCGCCCGACGTCTGCGGATCACATAGAATCGGAAGATGCGCCGAGACGTCGCCGCCGTCGACCTCAACCCATGCCATCGCATATTCCTGATTTCTCTCCACCGCGCCGGGAATCACGTCCGCTTCCAGGCACTCGACCGCGGCGGCGAAAACCGGCAAGGCCGAAAGGTCGACTTCCACGTCCACGCCGCTCCCTCGCGCCATCTCCAGCAGGTGCCCCGCCAGACCGAACCCGGTGATGTCCGTGCAGGCGTGCGCGCTGCAAGCCGTCATCAACTCCGCCGCATCGCGGTTCAGCTCGGCCATTGAAGCCCCGACCTCGGCCAGGACCTCTTCGCTCATTCGTCCGATTTGCGCCGCAAAAGAAACGACACCCGTGCCGAGGGGTTTTGTTACCACCAACATATCCCCCGGCTGAGCTGTGTCGCGCGCCTTCAGGTTCTCTCTCTCCACGACGCCCGTGACGGCGAAACCCAGTTTCAGTTCTTCATCGTTGACGCTGTGGCCGCCGATCAGGGCGCAGCCTGCCTCGGTCAGTTTCTCCAGGCCCCCCCGCAACATCTCAGAGAGGATCGAGTCTTCCACCGTCTCAATGGGAAATCCGACAATCGACAGCGCGGTCAGCGGCCGGCCGCCCATCGCATAGACATCGCTCAGGGAGTTCGCCGCGGCGATCTGGCCGAATAGATAGGGATCGTCCACGCATGGCGTGAACACGTCGACGGTCTGCACAATCAGCGTCCCGCTCGGCAATACGTACACGCCGGCGTCATCGCCCGCCGCGGTCCCCAATATCACATTGGGATCATTCAAATCTGGCAAAGCGCCCAGAATGCGCTTCAAATCCGCTTGCGGGATCTTCGAGGCGCATCCGGCTCGTCGGACCAATTGCATGAGAGGCATTTGCACGGCCCTCGCCGGCGCCTTCTCTCCCGCGCAGGGGCAGATATTATACTTGACTAATACATCACACGGGCATCCCTGGCGGGGATTGCAGATGCAGTGCCCCAATCGCTTGGAACGCTCCATGACAATCTTGCGTTTGGATACGGCTATCGACACCCTGGGAAATCCTCTTCCATACGCCGGCTCACATCGCAACTACTTCCATTCACTCAGCGGCTGCACAGCCGGCAGCGTCTCCAGTTCTATCTCCCCGGGCGCCAACGGCTCGATCAAGACCGCGATTGTCGTCTTTTCAATGGCGGGAACGCCAGTCAAATGGATCGTCAGTTTCTTATATCCGGAACGGGCCAGGCACTTGGCCGCCGCTTTCGGATCGATCTTGCGAGAGGTTGGAAGATACTCAGCGTCCATCACCTCGAAGGAGGCCTTCTCCGGCGCGACAATTCGCACGAGACATTGGGCGCCAGCCACCCCCGTGGAATCGCTTCCCGTCAATATGGCGCGTCGCCTGTCCTTCGCATCAACCGTCAACTGATTGGCAGCCAGCGTATGCATAAACCACCAGATCTCGCCGCCATCGACCGTTTGCGCCACTTCATCCTGAATCCAGGCTCTCTTCCGTTCAGCGAACAAACGCACTCCCCGTTTGGCGTCCGTGACGCCATAGTCCGAGTAGGCGTCAGTCAAATCCACAATGGTGAACCCGCCATCGCCGTCGCTTTCGAACTTGCGGATCGGCGCCACGGCGGGAGTCTTCTGTCCGCTGTTGAACGCCACCAGCGGCGGATTGATAGCGGGATTGATCACCAGTGTGTTGTGTCCTTCGGCGCGCGTGCGGTAGTAACGCCAACGACCCCCATTGACGTCGTGTATGCCCGGGACACTGTAATCTTCTTTCCCCAGGTCCACCGCCCACAAATGTCCCAGCGCATCGAGGTAGAACGTT
>JAPLSS010000104.1 GCA_026398515.1 Candidatus Sumerlaeota bacterium
GCTACCTATCGGCCGCCTGCCTGGCCGTGAAGTGCGGGAAGGCGGACACCCGCGCGTTGCGCTGGGCGGTGTAGCCGGAGACGCCACGCAGAATCGAGATTCCGGCCCGACAGCTCGCTCCCTGATGTGGGGGAGTGCGGACTCAGGCAAGTCGCCGGCGGCGCCCGGGCGGCTGGCCTGTCATCGCCTACTCGTACTGTTGCCAGCGCCGGCGCGCGGCGCTCGGCCCGGTTGTCACCGTCACGATCGTCAGGTACCGGTCATACGGCGAAGTGAGCGAGATCGTCCCGCCGCTTAGACTCACCAGATTCGAATCGTGAAGGTAAATCGAGCTGCCGTCGGCGCCGGTCTGATGAATGGACAGGAAGTTATTCGACGTCGGCGCGATCAGCTGGCTATGCCCGATAAACGTCCGTTGGCCCGGGCCGCCGCCCAGCCAGAAGATCGCCTGTCCGCTTCGGCTGATTTCCAGCTCGCAACGATCAAAAAGAAGTATGGATGAATAGACGCTGACGATGTCATACAGGCCTTCGATGCGGCAATCGTAGAACTCATAATCCGAGTCGCCGGACAACCAAAGGGTGTCCTTGGCCGGCGTGGTGAAGCGGACGTTGCGGAAGACCGCCTGCGACCGTGTGTTGGCGTTGCTCAAGGCAATGCCCGGCTCAAAGCCGTGGAAATGGGTGTTTTCCAGGGTGAGATCCGCCACTTCCAGTCCGGAGCTCATGGTCATCAGAGAACCGGAATAGGCCGCGTCGCCCGTGAAGGCATTGATGCTGATCGTGGTGGATTCCCGGCCGGCTCCCCGGAGCGTCACGTACGGCTTATTCAGCGCCACCTGCTCTTGATACGTCCCGGCGTTCAGCCGGATCTCGTAGCGATGATCCGGCGCGCTGTCGGACACGCTGTCCAGCGCGGCCCGGATCGTCGGATAATCGCCGGGCGTCCTCAGAACAACCGTATCGCCATCCGAGGCCGTCGGCCAGCCGGACGCCAAAACCAGCGCACCCAAGAAAAACCGACTGTGATTCATGCGCCCGTCCTGCCGCCGTTCCATTGGGCTTGTGGTTCAGGCGGCCGCAAGTCAAAGACCTTCCCTCCGAGGATACCACAAATCGCCAACCGCGCAAGAACGGGGAAAGGCTGCCTCCGCATTCTTGCGCTTCTCGCAGAATGAGGACGCGATAGATGCGCGGAAAACGCGGCCTCCTTTGGCAGATGAGTCCCTGCGTTTTCGGAATTGCGCATCGCCTTCGCGGCGGCGTAGGATCGCTCGACTGGTCAAAAGCGCCTTGTTTTCATCCTGAGAACCGGGGTTGGCACAGACAAAGAGCCGCGCCGGCGCGACGAACCGCCAGGCCGCCGCGCGCCACACGACGCGACGGGGAGGGACTTATGGATCGTCGGATCGCTGTCAGACTCGCAAGATGGCGGCCGATCGCCGCAAGCATGTTCATCCTGGCGCCTCTGACGGTTTGCCTGCTCCTCGCCTCGTTTGACGCCCGCGCCCAGGATTCGAGCGCTCTTCACGAGAAAGGCAAGAAGGCGTTCAACGAAGGGGACTACAAGACGGCGTTGGACGCGTGGACGGCCGGCTTGCGCCTGGCCGAGCAGGCGAAAGACGATGCCGCCCGAAGCCAGTTCCTGTCCAACCTCGGCCTGATCTACGACCACACGGGACAGTTCGCGAAGGCGGTGGATCTCTATCAACAGGCGCTGGCGATCGACCGCAAGCGCGGCGACGTGCAAGGCGAAGGAGTCGCTTTGACCAACCTCGGCAACGCTTACATGAATCTCGGCCAATACGACAAGGCGTTGGACTGCCTGCAGCGGGCGTTGGAGATCGATCGCAAGCGCGGCGACGTGCAAGGCGAAGGCGCGGACCTGACCAGCATCGGCGAGGTCTATCGGCATCTCAGTCAATATGAGAAAGCGCTGGACTGCTATCAGAAGGCGCTCGCCATCGACCGCAAGCTCGGCGACGAGAAGGGCGAGGGGATCGATCTGTCGAACACGGGGGCCGTCTACTTCAGCCTCGGCAACCATGAGAAGGCCCTCGAGCATTTCCAGAACGCGCTGGCCATCGCCCGCAAGGTCGGCAACCTTCCCGAGGAGGCGACCAACCTCGGCAAGATCGGCATCGTCTACGGCGAGATGGGCCAGAACGAGAAGGCGCTCGAGCAGTTCCAGCAGGCTTTCGCGATCGACCGCAAGCTCGGCAACCTCGCGGGCGAAGCGCGCAATCTCGGCAATCTCGGCAACATCAGCTACGCCCTGGGCCGGCATCAAGAGGCCATCGGATATTACGAACAGACGCGAGGGACGCTGGGCAAACTTGGCGTCGCGTGGGGCGAAGCCGACAGCTTCACCA
>JAPLSS010000363.1 GCA_026398515.1 Candidatus Sumerlaeota bacterium
CCGGTAGAGTGGATCATCCGGCTTAGAGGCTGGCGGCGAAGTCCATTCTACCAGATGCCACGCCGAGGCCGATCCGCCGGCGCTCCAGGCAGGCTCGAGAAATGGTTCCCATCCATAGCGACTCGTCACGCCGTTCACGGAGAGCTCGCCATTCAGGACGCCCTTTCGCCCGAGCGCTTTTTCAAACGGGTTCGCGGGAGGGTAGATCGACACGCCGCTCACGCTAAGCGCCACGGCCGCGGCGCCGACAATCCCCATCGCGCAGGGGGCAAGCCGTCGCCGCGACGAAGCCCACGCGGCCATGGCAACCCCGAACGCCATCACGGACGCGCCCAGGAGGACAAGCCTCGGTTCGCCGAGTCGGGCGATCAACGCCACGCCAAAAATGAGTCCGACGCCGGCCCCGAGGAATGCGCGTCCCAACAACACGGTTCCGGGAGCGCCACGCCGAGCCAAACCGCCCCCGGCGATTCCCGCGGTCAGGCCACAAACGAGGAAAATGATGATCCGGGAGACAAAAAAGATCGCCGGCGCCAGCTTGCCGGGGACATTTCCGTTCCATCCGATCCAACCCCAGAGGAGCAAAGCCGCAAGAACAGTCCATACGGCGGCGGCCAGACCGGAGGTTCGGCGCGCCTCGAGTTTTCGCCAGGAGGCGAAAGAAAGGCACATCAAGAAGCCCGAAGCCAGAATCGTGGCCAGGAAGACCCCCGTGAGAGCGCGATTCTCCCATCCAGGAAGGGAATAAAACCCCGCCGCCCAGGCTAGACCTATCCCCCATGCCATCCACCCCCACCGCTCCGTTCGGCGAGGGAAGGCCAGAGACGCGATTTGCATCGGCTCGGTTATTGGATTATTCGTGAACATAAGAGTTAAGGGACCTGGCCTTCATGATTCTGCCCTCTTCTTTCGGCGTTCGTCTCTCCCACCCTATCGCCGCAGTTTCGGGTCAAGCGCGTCTCGAAGGCCTTCTCCAACGAGATTGAACACACTTACCACAAAGAAGATCGCGAAGCCGGGACACAAAATCAGCCACAGCTTCCGCTCTACATTTCCCGCGCTTAGTATCTGCCCCCAACTCGGCGCGGATATATCTCCCAGCCCCAGGAACGACAACCCCGATTCGATCAGAATCGCCGAGGCCACCCCGAACGTCGCCGACACCAACACCGGGCCCATTGCATTGGGCAAGATGTGGCGGAAGATAATGCGCCAGCGCGGGATGCCCAGCGCCAGCGCCGCCTGCGCGTAGTCCAGGCTCTTTTGCCTGAGAAACTCCGCCCGCACCAGCCGCGCCACGCCGGTCCAACTGGTGACGCCGATGATGGCCATGACGTGGAAAATCGACCGCTGCTCGACGAAGGCCGCCAAAGTGAGAATCAGAATAAACACGGGAACACATATCATCATCTCAATGAAGCGGGAGATACATAAATCAATCCACCCGCCGAAGTACCCGGCGGTCGCGCCCACCGCCACCCCGATGACGACCAGAATCGCCACCGCCACCACGCCGATGGTGAGCGAAATGCGCGTTCCATAGAGCATGCGGGTGAACACGTCGCGCCCTTCCTTGTCCGTCCCGAACCAGTGGGCCCGGCTCGGCGGCTTCATGCTTTGCACCGGGTCGGTCTGGCTGTAATTATGACGGCGCAGGGGAAAGACGGCGGCCATCTTCTCTCCGGCGGCCCTGGCCTGATCCATGCGCAACGCGTAGTCCACGACCGCCGAGGTGCGGTAGAATGAATTGCTTACGCCGAAGTAGCTCTTTGGCGCAACCAGGGCGAAGACAAGGAGATGAGCCAGCAACAGGATCAATATCAGATCCACCCGGACCCCGGGCGCGTTTCGCAGCAACGTGCGGCGGATGAGCACATAAAGCAGAACATATCCGGGGGAAAGCGCCATCAGCAGATTGAAGAAGATATCGACGGAATTCTCGAAGAACAACCGGTTGAACAATTCTCTCCCGAAGGGGAACTCCACATGGTCGCCGATGCGAAGGTAGAGCGGAACGTTGAACGAGAGCAGCGGCGCGAAGATGGCCAGAAGCGCCAGCCCCAGGATGCACCACAAGCCGAAGACCGCGATCCGATCCTTGCGCAGTTGCGTCCAAACGAGCGACCAATACGAGATCCCCTGGGAGGCCGTAGATTGCCGACCGTCCATCGCGGAGTCGCCTGGAGCTGTATAAGCTAACCTTGGCATGGGTGTAAATCCATAGTGCTCTGGGAGCGCCGACCACGGCGCCGCCAATGAATAGCTAGCCGATGCTTTACATTGCCGACGTGGCCGTCGGCGCTCCCAGGACGGCTATTTATAGGTAATTCGCGGATCGACCAGGGCGTAGCTGAGATCCGACACCAAAATGCCCAATAACACCAGCACCGTGGTCAACAGTTCCACCGCCATAATCACGTTATAATCGCGCTGGTAGATCGAATCGATCAACCACTTGCCCATGCCGGGGATGCCGAAGATCGTCTCAATGATGACCGAGCCGCCCAGCACCGCCGGCAGAAGCTCGGCCAGCAGGGTCAAAATCGGCAGCAGCCCATTGCGCAAGGCGTGTTTCAAAATAACTTGCCACTCGGGCAGACCCTTGGCGCGCGCCGTGCGGATGAAATCGGAGCGGATGACGTCCAGGAGCCCAGTGCGCATGTAGCGGCTGAGCACCGCGAGCGACCCATACGTCAAACAAGCGACCGGAAGAGCCAGGTGCCACGCCACGTCGCGAATCTGCTCCAAGGCGGTCAGGTTCATATAATGGGAAGAGCGCCATCCGCCGATCGGGAACCAACGGAGAGCGGGATAATCCGAGCTCTGCGAGAACCAATACAGAAGCAGCGCGGCGACGAAGAAGCTGGGCAATGAGTATAACATGAACAACACCACAGTCAGCGTGCGGTCCAGGGGCGAATCCTTGTCGACGGCGGAATAGATGCCGAGCGGGATGGAGATGAGGTACGCCAGCAGGATCGACGAGATCGACAGCGAAATCGAGTACTTCAACTTGGAGAACAGGGTCCGGACCACGGGCTCGCGCGTCACCATCGACACACCGAAATCCAGCCGCGCGAGGTTCGCCCAGTAGGCGGCAAAACGCGTATCAAAAAAGAAGAGCCGGATTTTCTCCTTTGGCGAGTACTGCCAGCGGGCCTTGTGCTCGTCATACCATTGCGACCACTTGGAAATCACTTCCTGCTTCTTGTTTTCCGGGTCGTCGAGGGCGTAGCGCCAGGTGCCGATCATGGCGTTCTCGGCGTCGATGGCGCGGTTCGCCGCGCGAGTCTGGGGGTCGGGGTTCTTGGCAAACGGGTCAATCAGCCGTCGGCGGGCATCCAAGCGCAGAAAGTAAACGGCGATATCGCGGAGCATCGGGGTGTCGGCGGTTTGCATAATATGAATAAGATGCGGCACGGCGAACTGGCCGTAATCCTGGAGGCGGTTCTGCGATTTGATTTTCCGCGCGTCGCTGGCGGCGGGGTCGATCAGGGCGCGCAAGGCGGCGGCGACCGTGTCTTCGCGCAAGGCAAAAAGCGTGTCGAACAACACCGGCTTGTCCAGGTTGAACTGCTCGCGAAAGATGCGATACGTCTCCTGCGATTTCTCCCCCCGGACATTCGCCGAGAGATCGCTGGCGAGTTTCGTTTCGCCGGGATGCCCTGGCGCGAAGTTGAGGACGGCGAAGATAATCACCGAAATCCCAAAGAACGTCGGGACCATGATCAGGAGGCGTTTAATAATATAAGTCCGCAAGGCGTGCGCTCAGGGAAAAAATGCTAACCAATCATAACTAAACGTGCCGTGGGCTGGCAGCCCACGCCGCTCACCGGCCCGCCGTATCGACCCACCAGGGCAATGAGCCGGTCTGCGGGCGAATGGGGGTGATGATCACGTTCTTGACTTCCTTCCACCAGCAGGCGATCGCGTCGGGCACGCGGAAGAACGTGTACGGCTGCTCGTCATGCAGAATCCGATGCAGCTGATGAAACAGGCGGACGCGTTCCTCGTGATCGAAGGTCACGCGCAGCGTTTCGATGATCTTGTCCGCCTCCTTGTTGCGGAAGCCCACGCGATTGGAGCCTTTGGGAATGTCGGCCTGGGAGGAATGCCAGATTTGATACGGGTCGTCGTCCCAGGACAAGGCCCACCCGCCCGTGTAGCAATCGAACTCCTTGTTGTCCATCTTCTCCTGCATGAGGTTCCATTCCGCCGCCTCGATGTTCAGCTGCACGCCGATCTTGATCAGGTCATCCTTGTAGATGTTCGCCATGGTGGCGTATTCGGGCGAGGAATCATAAATCAACAAGGAAAACCGGAACGGCGTGCGCTTGGGGTCGCCGGGATTGAGGGCCTTGTCGACCAAGCCGTCGCCGTCGCTGTCTTCCCAGCCGGCCTGTTTGAGCAGTTCCCGGGCTTGGTCCAAATCATACGGCCAGGGTTGAATGGAGAAATCGTTATAGGGGCTGTCAGGCATGAAGGGGCCGGTGGCGACCCGTCCGAGGCCTTCAAAGACATTGTCAATAATGCCCTGACGGTTGAGGGCCTCGGTCATCGCGCGGCGCACGAGTTTGTCTTTGAGCAAAGGCTTATCCATGTTCCAGCCGAGGTAATAAAAGACGATGGCCGTGTATTTCTTATGCAAGATATCGCCGTTCAGGAACGGGTTGGTCGGCGGCCACTCGGATTTGGGTTTCGATTCCCATTGCCGGATCTCGTCGCGGTATTGGCTGGGCCGCAGCCCGCCGACGCTGAGCTTGTGCGCCTTCAACCCGCGCAAGGTAAGATCGGGATCGGTATAGATAGGATACGCAAGCGTCTTAACGGCCGGTTTCTCGCCATAGTAGTCTTCGTTGCGCTCAAGCCGGATTTCGACTCCCGGCTCGTAGTGAGCGAAATAATACGGGCCGGCGGAGATCAGCCCCTTATTGTTGTACCAATGTTGGTTGAACTTGAGGCCCAGGGTTTCGTCGGGGAAGCGCGCGCCGTCTTCGTCGTAGGCGTAGAAGAACTCCGGCAGGAGGGCGATGCTCAGCGTGTTCTCAATGTTGCCATAGAGTTTCTTCTTCCAGCGAATGACAATGGTGTGGTCGTCGATGACCTTCCAGCTGTCGAGGTCTTCGTAGTAATTCTTGGCAAAGCCGTTCTCGACCTGCGGGTTCATCAACATATCCAGGGAGAACTTGACATCCCGCGCGGTCAGGAGATGGTCCCCGCGCAGCCAGGCGTATTTCGGATCGGAGACGTCGATGTCGCCGGGAAGGCGCCACTTGATCCCGGCGCGCAGATAGAGAGTGAATTCCTTGCCGTCGTCGGTGATCTCGACTCGTTCCGCGGCCTGGCCATACCACAGATTCGGGTCGGTATAGGCCTGGCGGTCGGCCAGCGAGACGGCGCAATAGTAAGCGATGAGTTCGCCGAGGTCGGCGGCGTTTTCCGTCAGGAGGTTGAAGCCCTTCGGATCGGAGCCGTAGGGACGGACGAGCGTGCCGTCGGACCGCGCGTCGGGGGGCGTCATGACGAAATTGTAGGGCTTGAGGAAGTTATCGACCTCGGGGTGCAGCCACTTGCGGGCGGCGGAGGCGGTTGTGGACGGAGTGGACGGGATGGACGAAGTGGAAGGGGAGACCGATTCGGCGGGGGCGCTCGCGGCCCGGGCGCCGCCCGCCTCGATCAGGCGGGTGAGTTTCTGAATGTCGCTGCGCAGGCGGTCCGTGCCGGCGGCCAATTCGTGGATCTCGCTGGTCTGGCGAAGGGTTTGCTCCTCGCGCGAATTCAGCTGAAAGACGAGAAGCGCAAGGATGATGAGGATGGCCCCGAGGAACAAGGGGACCAGAAAAGCGGCAAAGGAGTTTTTCTGCATCGACGATCCTCAGCGAAAAGCCGGCGTTCGTGGCCTATGAGCGGGAGTATCTTAGAGGATTCCGAGAAAGAGTCAATGGCCTGTCGCACGAGCGCCGTTGAGCGGCGTCGGCTGTCCAGCCTCCGCGTTATTCGGGCGCGAGTTCCAATCTGTGCAGGCTGGACAGACTACGCCACTCAACCGCCGGCGCTACTGAACCGCCCGCTCCACTTGACAGCGCCTTGCGGGGCGAACTATCGTTCCACAGACTTGCGAAGGCCGCGCCGCCGGCAACGCGGAGTCCGATGTCTTGGTGCTAACGGGTTCGACGCGATGGGTTCCATCAACGCGAGGAGGGTCGAGTTCGTCGTCGCTCTCGCGGCGGCTTCCCTGGCCGCGCCATTGCGGGCTGACACGATCTTCCTCAAGAACGGCCAGCGGATCGAGGGCCACATCCTCGACGACAGCAAAGGGCGCTACCTGGTCGAAGCCGGCCCGACCACCTTCCAGCTCTCCTCGCAGATGATCGACCGGGTGATCAAATACACGCACCGCGACACGTCGCTGGTGCTGTTGGGCGATTCCTTTCTGCGGAGCAATGACTACGCCCAGGCGCGCCGCTACTATCAACGCGCTCTGGCCGAAACCGAGCACAAGGAGGTCGTCCTCGCGCGCCTGAAACTGGCGGACGAGATGGTCTTCCGAAGCAAAGACCTTTCGCAGGCCGACGGGGCGTTCCAGAAGGGCGACTATCGCCTGTCCGCGGACCTCTACATGGGCATGCTGGCCAGCCATCCCGACGACGCGTTCACCCAGGAAATCAAGCGCCGCGCGAGCGAGGCCTATTGCGCCTTGGCGAAGGATTACTGCGACAAGGGGCGCGAGGACGACGCGGTCTTTGAATTGCGCCACGCGATGCAAATGAACCCGCTGAGCGCGCGCGCCCACGCCGTGGCCGGCCGGCTGCTGGCGCGGCAGGGCAAATACGCCCCGGCGGGCGAGGAATACCGCCTCGCGCTCGATCTGGACAAGACGGAGGCGCTGGCGATCGAGGGCCTGAAGGCGCTGGGACAAAATCCCGCCGAGATTCTGCGGGCGGCGGCCGATCGCGGCGGCCCCGCCGGCCCCGGCAGCGTGTTGACCGATCTGTTCGGCTCCGACGGGCTGTATGGGCGGGCGGACCAGGTGCGCTACGCGGCGTTGATGCGACGCGACAAGCGCGCCCCGGCGGTGCATTTCAACCTGGCCGCGTTGCGGACGGCGTCGTTCGCCGAGACAGGCCAGACGCGCTTTCCGTACTACCGCTTCCGCGACGACGAGGCCCTCTCCATTTTCCTTCAGGCTTACAACGCCGGCCCGGCGGCGGTTTCGCTCTACGACGGCGCGGTTCCCTATCAGGAGACGATTCAATACGTGCAGCGGGTGAAGGACGCCATCGACGCGATCGCCATCGGGAAGGTCGGGAAGACCCGGTATGACGATCTGATCGCGAAGTACGCGCAGATGTTCGGCCTCTCGCCTATCCTCGTCAAAGCGATCGTCAAGGTGGAAAGCGACTTCAACCCCCAGTGCGTCTCGCGCGCCGACGCCCGCGGCCTGATTCAATTGGTGCGCGTCGATTGGGAGGACTCGATGAAACGCCTGGGCCTGGACGCGGACTTCGACAAGAACGTGTTCGATCCGGAGAAGAACCTCTACGTCGGCTGCCTGTACCTGCGCTGGCTGGTCGACGAATACCTGCCGAAGAATTTCAAGGAGCATTTTGGGTAGGCGGTTCTTGGGAGTGCGTTGGCGGCCTTGATGGACGGCGTGGACGACACGGACAGCATGGACTAGATGGACGACATGGACTAAATGGACGAGTGAGGCGCGTCCACTTGATTCACTGAGTCCATGTCGTCCATTTTGTCTATGCCGTCCATCAGAACCGGCAATTCCCCCAAAAACCACCTTCCACAATGCCGCAACGAAAGCTTTCCCATGTCCGATTTCTTCTTTGAGCTGCGCGGGCGCCTCGATCAGATGCCCGTCATCAGCGTCCACGAGCATCACCGCGACGAGGCCTTTCAGCGTTCGCTCGATCTGGAGACGATCCTGAGAAACTCGTACGCCGGGTGGCTGCGCATTCCGCGCGACGATAGCGCCGAGGGCCGGCGGCGCTACCTGGAGCAGGTCCACGCGAACACGTTCTTCTTCTGGCTGGAGCGGGCGTTGCGCGACATCTACGGCCTCGCCCAGCCGCTGTCCGAAAGCAACTGGGACTCGCTGTCGGAGCGCATTCGCGAGCGGCATACGAACGAACCCGACCTGCACTGGACGATCCTGCGCGAGCGTTGCCGCTACCAAGCCGCCATTCTCGACGCCGACTGGCAGCCCGGCTCGAACCACGGACGCCCCGATTTCTACCGCCCCGCCTACCGGATCAATATGTTCGTCATGAGTTATCATCCGGAGGTCAACGACCACAACGGCAACAACCCGTGGGAGAAATGCGGCGCGGATTTCCGCCACGTCGACGAGGTGGTCGATTGGTTGGATGCGAAGATCGGGGGCCTGCGCGCGGAAGGGGCCGTGGCGGTCAAGTCGGCGCTGGCCTACGACCCTGGCGAAAATCGAAGGCTCATCGCCGATGGCGTTCGCGCCGACCATTCGCCGCCATCCGAAAACGCGGTTCGCGCTGCTGCACGCGGGGTTCCCCTGGACGCGCGAGGTCGCCGGCTTGGCGCGGTCGTTCGCCAATGTCCTGCCCGACATGACGTGGGCGCCGCTGATCTCGACTCATGCGGCCATCGACGCGCTGAACGTGTTCCTCGACGCCACGCGCTCGTGCGAGTGGATCGCCTGGGGCGGGGACGCGTGGACCGCGGAGGAGAGTTGCGCCGCTCTGCTGGCGTGGAAGCACGTGGTGGCGAGCGCCCTGGCGCATCGGGTCGATTGCGGGCTGATGGAGCCGGGACGCGCGTTCGCGCTGGCGGAGAATCTGATGCACGGGAACGCGCGGGCTATTTACGGCATTTGATTGGGCCGCAAAGAACGCAAAGAACACAAAGAAAGCCTTCTGTTTGCGCTCTTTGCGTTCTTTGCGGCTAGTCCCTGATCCAAAATCACATCGACAATTGTCTATTGGCTATCGACAATTCCCAACCAGAACCACAACGGAGGCAGGCCGCCATGGCGAAAACGCGGTGGGGCGTTATTGGGGCTGCGGGGTGGGCCGACCACACGTTCGGTCAGGCGATTGAAAAGGCGCGCGGCGCCCAGCTCGTCGCCGTGCTGAGCAGCGACAAACGGCGCGCGGCGGCGTATGCGGAGAAGCACGGCTGCCAGCGCGCGTATGTCGATGGGAAGGCGTTCGCGTCCGATCCGGAGATCGACGCCGTATGGGTCGCGTCGCCGGCGCACCTGCACGCGCGCCAGGCGATCGCCTGCCTCGAAGCGGGGAAGCACGTCCTGTGCGAGAAGCCGATGGCGACCAGCGCCGCCGACTGCGAGAAAATGATCGCGGCGGCGAAAAAGGCCAAGCGCCTGTTGTCGATCGGCTTTCAGATGCGCCACGTCGCCCAACATGCCGAGGCGGCGCGGCTGGCCTCGTCGGGCGCGCTGGGGAAGATCGCGATGATCCGCGCCCATTTCTTCTTCCCGTACGGCGCGCCGCCTGCCCCGTGGCGCCAGAGCAAGAAGGAAAGCGGCGGCTGGGCCATCGGCGACCTGGGCGTGCACCTGCTCGACCTGATGCGCGCCTGCGCCGGCGAAGTTGCGGCGGTCGAAGCTTCTTTCACCTCACACAAGTTTCACTTCGAAACCGAGGACTTGGCGGTCCTG
>JAPLSS010000098.1 GCA_026398515.1 Candidatus Sumerlaeota bacterium
CTGCATTGGAACCCCGTCCGGCTGATCCAGCGTCTTGGCCGCATCGACAGGATTGGCTCGGAGCACGAGACGATCTACGGCCTGAACTTCCTCCCCGAGACCGCGCTGGAACGCGAATTGGGCATCCACGCGGTGCTGAGAGCGCGAATTCAGGAAATCCATAATACGATCGGTGAAGACACGGCCATCCTGGACAAGAGCGAGAGACTCAACGAAGACTCGATGTATGCGATATATTCGGAAGGCTCCGTGGAAGACCTTGAGGAAGAGGACTTCATGGATCTGAACGAGGCGGAGGAGTTCTTCCGCAACCTCGCGAAAGACGATCCCCAGGAGTATCGGCGGATCGAGAATCTGCGTGACGGCATCCGGTCGGCGATAGTCGGCGAAGCGAAGGGGCTGTATGTCTTCTGCCAGGCTGGCCAGTATGGTCAGTTGTTCCTGGTGGGGGAAGACGGAAAGACCGTCACTCGCGATTTGCCACGAGTGCTTGAGGCGATTGTCGCGACGAGCGAGACGCCGGCGGGCGAGAGATTGCCAAAGGACTACAACCGGCAGGTTATGCGCGTCAGGAATCAGTTTGTCGAAGAGGTAAAGCGCCAACAGACGCAAAGGCAGCACACGCTATCGCTTCGCCCGGGGCAGCGCTACGTCCAGCGCGAACTTCGCGTCCTGTTCGGTCGCAGCGAGGACGAGGATGAGAAGGCGCGAATCAACGAAATGGAGAAGGCCTTCCGCCCGACGCCCACGGCGGCAGTGATGAAGGAATTGAACTTCCTGCGCCGCAACGGGGTGAATGGAGCGGCGCTTCTCAAAGCGCTGATCAACATCTACCACCAACACCACTTGAGCGAGAGGCTCGAACTGGATGGGGTCAAGGTCGAGAAGATGGAGGTTCCCAGGATCGTCTGCAGCGAGGCGCTAACGGCGCGCAAATGATGCGTGTCTTCTCCGGTGTATCCATACTTCGCCCGCCTCTTCTGCGCGATGTGGTGGCGCAGCTTTTTCTCGTGCTGTTCGGCCAGCGTCATCTCTTCCCAACGTTTTTCAACCTTCGGCGCCGTGGGCCGCTGCGCCTGCTGTAACGAGTAGGCCGCGCAGTCCATAATGTCGTCCGGGCGCGCCGGGTGGGCCAGGAGTTGGTCCTCAAGGGCGCGAAGCCCGCCAGCGGCGTTGTGCAGCACATGCGCCTGCTCGTATTAGGGAATCAGGCCCTCAATGCGCAGTTTCGCCTCGCCCGTCTGCCCGCCCGATCCCGCGGGGGACTTCAACCAGTGAATCCTGGCCCGCAGGAAATCGGTTGGCATGAGTTGCGCATCCACGCCCAGGCCGGCGATCCGCCGCTCCTCATCGATCAGCCAAATCCGGTTCCGGGCGCACTCCTCTTGCAGCCAGCGCCCGAGGACCAACGCCGCGCCGGCTTCCAGGCCGACCGACACGGGTTTGACCCGCAGGATGGTCTCGACGATCCGATGCGCGAGCACATCCGCAGACGACTGGCAGATTCCTGAGCAGGCTGAAGAAGTAGTCCGCCACGCCCAGACCGAGGGGCTGCTTGTGCGCGATGGCGTCACAGCGGCGGCACTGCGCGCCTTTCTGGACTACAGCGCCAAGTGTGGCGTGAAAGCCATTAAGAGGGCTGAAGTCGAGGAATACGTTGCGATCTGCGCGAAGAATGAGGCCGGCAAAGACGCCGAGAGGATCAAACGCGGCGTCGAGGACTTGAAGCGCGAAAACGCTCAAGCCTTGGCGGAGCGCTGGAAGAACTCGCGCCTTCCGACACTGGAGGAACTGGCGGCCCTTATCGCGGCCAGGCCCCAGACCGATGCCGAGAGATTGGGGTATCCGAAGCGCCGTGGCGGACCCCAGAAGCCGTTGACCCCCGCTGAAACCGCATTGGCGCACGCCCCCGTTTCGTCCGAAGCATCGGCGATCGTACTCTTTCCGTGCTTCGAGGCAGAGCTGAAGAAGCGTGTTCTCGAACTCCGAGCCGACTGCATGCGGCGGCTTTCGCGGGGCGACACATCGTGCATCGGCTGGCTGGAAGAGTCCGACGTGATTCCTGCCGACGAGGAATGCCTGGCGCTTCGTGTTGACCCAGGGGCTGACAGCCGAAGGCGGGCGCTGAAGATCGCCCTGCGCGGCTCTGGATGGGTCATCTTCGTATTGCGCGAAACGGTCGAACAGGAATTCCCCGAGGCCCGTGGCGCGCTCAACAGGCTCTACGCCCAGACATACCCCGGCGCCGCCCAAGCGTTGTTTCCTGGGATCTACGCCGCGAAACCGGCGGCCTGTGGCGCGCTTCAGGCGCTGCATGCCCAGGCGAATTCGGCTGGCGGGTTGAATCAATACGATTTTCCGGCAGCAAAGAGTCTGTCATCATCCGCGCCGCAATCCGATGCGCATCGCGTCGGGAGTAGCGAAAGACGGCAGCGCAACCGGCGTCTCAAGGGCCTGCTGGCGGAGCACCTCTTTGAATGGAGGGGAAAGAATTGTCCCACCGGAACGCCGTTCGACGAAGTGAAATATGAGGCGTTCTGCGAGTATCTCCAGAAAAACGTTCCTGAACCCGCCGAAGGGTGAGTTAATTCGATCCCAACTCACGGAACCTGCAAGAGCTGGGTCTCGCATCCTTGACCCACCTTTACGTTTAGCCGACTTAAGCCTTCGCGTTTTGACACCATAACTTACGTCGTCATATTCTGGCCCGCATGATCGCCGGTGGCCCCCGTCGGCGGCGCGGGACAGACGACAGTCTCAA
The DNA here is from genome assembly GCA_026398515.1 of Candidatus Sumerlaeota bacterium. GTDB lineage: Bacteria > Sumerlaeota > Sumerlaeia > JAPLSS01 > JAPLSS01 > JAPLSS01. The sequence continues at coordinate 2,762 of JAPLSS010000098.1, forward strand.
AGGTTCGGCCCCGCGCCGATCCCCAGCCCGCCCAAGGGCCCCGGTTACAAACCGGTGGGCGGGCTTTCCGTTTCTGGAGGGGAAGATGAATGAACGACGCTTGAACACGCGCGAAGCGGCGCAATTCCTCGGCATGCGGCCATCGACTTTGATGACGTGGAGAAGTCGGCGGTCAGGGCCGCTCTTTGTGTATGTGGGTCAGGGGAACATTCGATATGAGATTCAAGACTTGGAACGTTTTCTCGCGGAGAGCAGGCCGCGGGCGCGTCGGGCTGCGCCGCCTCGGGCGCGAGGCAAGGTCGCGGAAACGGCGCCGGGCGCGGCGGGAACTGCAAAGGACTGAGACGGAGCGGTGAACACGGCGACTGCGATTCAGGCCGAGAATATTCCCGCAGAACTCCGGGCGCTTGACCAGGGGGTTGGCTGGAAATACGTAATCCGCGATGGCAAGCGCACGAAGCCGCCGTTCAACGCCAAGAGTGGCGCGCTGGCAGAATCAGATAATCCATCGACCTGGACATCTTTCGCCGAGTCCATCGCGGCACATGAGGCCGGGCGCTTCGAGGGCGTCGGCTTTGCTCTCGACGATGCGGGCGAATTCGTCTTCATCGACCTGGACCATTGCCGAAATCCTGAAACGGGAGCCGTCGAGCCGTGGGCGCAAGAGATTCTCGGATGGTTGGCTCCGTGTTATGTCGAAATCAGTCCATCCCGAACCGGACTTCATCTCTTCGTCCGTGGGACATTCGAGGGAAACGGGCGCAAGAAGGGAAGCATCGAAATCTATCGCGCCCGGCGATACGCCACGTTCACAGGGGAGGCGCTGAACGGGTGTAGAACCATCGAAGTGCGACAGGAGGCCATCAACCGCCTCGTCGAGCGAATCGCCGAGAAGCCCAAGCCGGCGGCGCAACCGACGCCGGACGCAGCTGCTGACGGCGAGGATTTTCACGTCGGAAAGGGCGGCAAAGTTGAGATCTCCCTCGGTGCGCTTGACGGCCTCCGCGCGCGAATGCCCAAGGGCCGCGCGAAGAGAAGGAAAAAAGGACAACCAATTATCCTGTCTGACCAAGAGCTCTTGCTCCGGGCATTCGAGGCGAAGAACGGCGCGACGTTCCGCGAGCTTTGGGACGGCCACGGTAATGAGGATGTGAGCGCTGGCGACCTGGCCTTGGCTTCGCGGTTGGCATTCTGGACGAACAAAACCTGGAGAAAATTGATAGGTTGTTTCGTCAGTCTCCGCGCATGCGCCCCAAGTGGGACGAGCCGCACAAAGGGGATGGCACCACCTACGGCGCGATGACGATCGAGAAGGCGATTGCCGGCTGTGGGGAAACGTTTCAAGAGGGATGGAGAGAGCGCGCCCAGCGCGCCGGCGGCGATTCCGTTCTCGCGACACTGAACTGTTCCGATGATGGAAATGGATGCGCTATCGCCCTGCTTTTCGGCGGCAGGCTTCGGTTCAATCACACGGCGGCGACGTGGCACATCCGTGAACAGGATCGCTGGCAGTTGGATGAAACTGGCGCGGCGCAACGCATAGGGGTCGACGCGGCCAAACAACGTTATCAAGCGGCCTGGGACGCGCCCGTTGACCAAGAAAAAAAAGAAGTGATTTCGAAATGGGCGCTTGGAAGCGAATCCCAACCACGAGTTGCCGCGGCGCTGACGGCGGCGGCGCGACAAGTGGGAATCGCGACGACGCAACGCGACTGGGACGTCGACCACATGGTCTTGGGTGCGGGCGATTGTGACATTGACCTCAAGACCGGCAACCGCATGGCGCCCGATCCCGCGCGACTGATTTCGGTGTTTTCTCCTGACCCCTACAATTCCGACGCGACGTGTCCACGCTGGGAGCGATTCCTCGAAGAGATTTTCAACGCCGACGCCAGCCTGCAGGCCATGATATGGCGCGCGATTGGATACTGCCTTACGGGTTTGACCGTCGAACAAGTCTTTTTTATCTTTTTCGGTTTGGGAAAGAACGGTAAAACTCTGTTTCTGCGCATCGTCGGCTTGATGCTTGGGGGATACGCCAAGACCGCGAGTTTCGAGTCCTTCTCGGAACAGAAGAACCCCGGCGGCGCGCGGCGCTGCGCAGGGCGTCATTCGGCGTTCCCCGAGGCGGTTTTCCACAGACCAGGGGAGAGTCAGGGGGCACAAATCTGATTCCGGGTCAGGGTGCAGAGCGGGCAGCATGACGGCTCAAAGACTTGAATCACAAGGAGTTGGTTCGAACATGGCAGAGCGATGCGGAAGTCCAGGAAGCGCGGCAAGTAGCGGAGCGCCGCGGGCGAGGCCAGGAATCGACGATTTGACAGTGGAGATCCGGCGGCAGGCGTTCGGCGGGGGGGGACTTGCGCCGGTTGCGCTGGCCTTCCAGGTGCAAATGCAAGTTTGCACTTGGAGCGTGGGAAAGGTGAACGATGGAAGCGGTTTTGACCTGTAAACCGACAGAGCGAACAGCGGTCCGGCCCAACACGGAGGACAAGCCGACCGAGCGCGGTCTGCCATCCGGCGCCACCTGCCCCTGCCGAGACGCTCAAACAACCCCTGGGAGGCAAACCATGAAGACCCGCTACCTGACTGCAGAGCAACATGCCGAACTCGCCCGGCTGGCGCATACGGCGCACATGGCGCTTTGGGCCATGGTCCATATCACGCTCAAGACCTATCCTGTGGCCAGCAAGGTGAACCGGCGCCTGGAGCGGCTGGCGGACTTTGGCTCGCTCCTGAATCAAGTCCAGTTCGTCCTGGGCGATCTCTTCCGAAGCGAGCATCCCGAGGCGAAGCGGAGCCCCTATTACGGTCTCGGCTTTCAAGAGGCCATCGCGCCGACGTGTCACGGAGTCGGCCCTCGCGGTTGTGTGCAGGCTGCGAACGTGACGATAGCGGACGTGGCGCGGCTTCTTGGGCCTCGCGCTGCGCAGAGAGCACTCGAGCTAAGACAGCTCGGCCCTTCATGGCCGCCCCTGCGCCCGAACGCGGCGCCGGGTCGGAAACCAACCCCCACAACCTGAGCGAAGAAGGGGAATGACAATGGCCGCGTCAAACGCGCTGACCAAGAAGCAGGCCGACTTCGTTCGGCAATTTCTCATCGACCACAACGGGACACAGGCGGCGATCCGGGCCGGCTACAGCGCCCGAACGGCCTACTCCATCGGCCAGCGCCTGTTGACGAAAGCTGAAGTGCGCAAAGCCGTCGAGCGCGGCGACGCGCGCCGGACGCTGAAGGCGGAATACAGCGCCGAGATCGAGCGCACCCTCACGCGCTACGGCGCCACTCGCTTCATGTATTCGTGGGAGGAACAACGCGCGGTGATCGGCTTCGAGCTGGGCGGGCGGACCATGCGCTTCGACGTGCCGCTGCCGCCCAAGGACGCCAAGGAGTTTTTCATGACCCCGGGCGGCCGGCGCCGGCGCTCGCCTGCCGACGCGCTCAAGGCCTGGGAGCAGGGGACGCGCCAGCGCTGGCGCGCCCTGGCCCTGGGCATCAAGGCCAAGTTGGAGTTCGTCGAAAATGGAGTGACCACGCTGGAGAAGGAGTTCATGGCGCACATCTGCATGCCCGACGACCGAACCGTCTCCCAGCACATCCTGCCGGCCATCGCCGCGGCCTATAAAACAGGCCGAATGCAGCCGCTGCTGCCGTTTGAAGGACAGTCCCATGCCTGAGAACCCCGATCCGCCCAAGACCTTGAAAGAGCTGCTGCGCGCCTACCCCCGCGGCATGGCCCTGATCCGCTATCGCGTGCCGGGCGCTCTCTGCCATCGGGCCGTCCCCGCCGACCCCGACCGGGACAACGAACAGACGTTGCGCGCCCATCTCGCGTTTTTGCGGCCTGACGCGGAATTCATCGCCTTCGCCATCCACTGATCGGAAAGGAAACGTAGCTATGACGGAACGTACCACATCCTGCGAAATCTGCGGGCGCGTGACGGACGACTTCGGGACGCTTACGATGCTATTCGGGCCAGCCCATGGTCCGCAGACGACGATTTTCGCAATGGTCCTATGCCGCGACTGCGCGGTCGACGTCTCGAATTGCCCGGATAGCGACGGGTTCCGGGACTCGCCGTCAGTCGAGGCTCGTCGCCGGGAAAGTGAAAAGGGGGGAAGGAAAGGGGGGAAGGCCCTCAAAAATCCCTTGCCAAAATCGCCGTAACTCCTTTACTTTGAGTGGCGGGGCCGAAGGGATTTGAACCCTCGACCTCCGGCTTGACAGGCCGGCGTTCTAAACCAGGCTGAACTACGACCCCGCGTCTAAAACGAGAGGTGATTCGTACCCGCGATCCCCCCGCGCGTCAAGCAATTCCGATGGGCGCGGAGGCGCTTTTTTCGCTCTGCCCCGCGCCGCGGAATCGACGGCGGATTCCCGGCGCCCAATCGGTCCAGGCCGCCTGCAGAAGCAGTCCATCCAGCACGTCGAGCGGGAAGGCGAACGAGCTGAACAGGTCCCAATCCCCCTTGTGCATGTCGGGGTGCCAGACCGACGTCCACGCCAGCCCGCACAGCGCCGCGCCGAGCACGAAGCGCTCGTAGCGCCCTCGCAGCCTCCATCCGAGCGCCAGCAGGACCGGCAGCCCAAGCGGCGAAGCCATCCAGTGGAAGTAGGCCAGCATCTTCAGGTGGCCGAGTGAGAACATGGTGAAATAGAAGTGTTGCGGGTCGGGGTTCGTGAACAAAGGCGTCAGGCGCTGGAAGTTGTTGTCCAGCCCCGCCGCCGGCGCGAGCGCCAACGGGCCGAGGGCGACGATGATCGCGGCGCCGACGAAGCAAAGCAACGCCATCTCCAGGTCATCCCGCGAGACGCGCGGCTCGAACCGGCGCCGTTCCGAATTCCAGCGCAGCGCCGCGAACAGAAGCGTCGGCAGCGTGAAGACCGCCAGCATGTGAAACAGGCAGGCCAGGAACAGGGCCAGCGCCACCGGCCACAACGGCGCCCCCTCGTCGACGCGGCGTTTGAGCAACGCCAGGTAGACGACCAGCATCGCGTTGACCCACGCGTAGTTCTCCACGTGGCCGAAAAACAGGAAGGTTGTCCCCGCCAGCAGGTTGAACGCGAGAAACAACGGATGGCGGCTGATGGAGAGAAGCGCGAGAAAATACGCGCCCCCCGCGGCGGCGGAGCACAGGGCGATGGCCTGCGCGCCGTCGAACCCCAGAGGGCGGACAGCGTGATAGACGGCGCGATGCAGATACAACGTCAGGGGGGAACGCACGTAGTAATAGGACACGCGGCTTTCCACGTAAGCCGTCATCTCGGTCGAATCCCCGCCCGGCCGGCGAAACGGAATCATCAACAGGCAAAACGCCCAGGCGAGAAGAAAGATGGACGCGGGCTTCCAGAGAGAAAACCGGGAGAAGCGGGGACAGGCGCGCTTTTCCGGTGAATCATGGCGGGGCTGCCTGGAGACTTGCGGCCGGAAAAGCGAGCCGCTCCCCGTTTTCCCTCGATCGCCCGCGGGATTCGGCGAGGAACTCATGCCGGGATGATTCTATAGAACGCGCGGCGAGTAAAAGGGAATGATGGAGCGCGGAGGCAGCACGGACGAACACGGACATGCACGGACGGGCACAGACCGACACGGACAAGCACGGACAACTAAGAAACCGCCGCCTCAGGCAGCCGTCCGAGGCCGGCCGGCTTTGTCCGTGCCGGTCCGTGGCGGTCCGAGCCCGTCCGTGTTTGTCCGTGCCCGTTCGTGTTCTACGCGCCCGTTCGTGTTCTACGCGCCCAACGCCTTCGCCGCCTTCTCGGCGTCGGCGGGCTTGACGACCGCCAGGAGCTGAAACGCCCCGCCCTTCGAGGCCATGGCGCAGCAGGCGACGAGATTGATCCCGGCCTGAGAGAAGGGCGCCAAGGCCCGGGCGCCGGCGCCCGGGCGGTCTTCACCCTCGAGGAGGAAACCGGCGAACTCCTGGATGGCGATCCCGCCCTGCATGGCCAGGCTGCGCGCCTTCCCGATGTCCTTCGGCCAAAAATACATGGTCCCTTGCGCGCCGTGTTCCCCCGTGGCGCATAGGCACTGGATGTCGATGGCGTGGCTGGCCGCCTTGGACAGCAGATCCACCAATGCTCCCGGGATGTCAGGCAGTTCGATCCTTAAAATACTGATTCGCTGAGCCATTTCGCGCTCCTTTTCTGATCAAGCGGACATGCGGAAATTGGAAAAAAGGGCGCTTCCCGCCCCAACGTCAAGAACCAATTTTACAAAAGCGGCAAGGGTGAGGGAATAGGTGATTGTCCCTGTTTCTTGATCAGAATAAGTCCGCCATCCAGGGGCGAGGCCCGGAGAATGCCAGGCCGGCCGCGGCCCAATCGGCGGGCGGCCCTTCGGCGTCGCCGACGACGCGCAACTCCCCGGGCGAAAGGTGTCCGGTGTAGAGTTGCGCCAGGCGCCGCACGTGCATTCGCAGGCGTCCCTGCCCTCCGGGCGAGACTTCGCCCCTGCCGTTCGAGACCTGGAGAACGAACCGCCCGTTGTTCCACGGCAGCCAGTCGTCCTGGATTTCGAAATGCAGCTCGGCCTCGAACGCCGGGGGATAGCCGCGCGCCTCCAAGGCCGCCGCCACGTCCACCACGCGCAGCATCCACA
>JAPLSS010000865.1 GCA_026398515.1 Candidatus Sumerlaeota bacterium
TGGTAGATGAAGCCGAACGTGCGGCCGCGAAAGACGTCGAGCGGCGAGGGCTTGAGCGCGCCGAGGGCGGTCCCGTGGATTTCGACGGCGCCGGCGTCGGGCCGGAGCAGGCCCGAGACGAGATTGAGCATCGTCGTTTTGCCGCAGCCGCTGGGGCCGGTCAGCGCCACCTGCTCCCGCGGCGCGAGGCGGAATTCCGGCAGAACGAATTCCACCGCCTCGCCGCCGGCCACGCCAAGGCGCAGGCGGCAATCGCGGATGGAGATGGCGGGCGGGGGCGCGGAGGGCATGGGTGTTTTCGGCAAGACCTATGGGGCTTATACGACCTATGGGACCTGTACGAGTTATACGACCTAAAGGTCGCACTCCGAACCTTGGGCCTTCGCGCATTCCTCAAGCGCGGCGCGGGTGAGGGCGATCATCCGCTCGAACGAAAAACGTTCGAGCGCCAGGTCGCGACAGCGCGCCGCCGTCTCGGCGATCCGCGACGGGTTCGCCAGCAACTCCTTCAGTTTCCGAGCGAGCGCCGGCGGATCGCCGCCGGGAACGAGCCAGCCGCAGTCGGGCCGGACGACTTCAGGGATGGCGCCGCGTTCGCTCGCCAGGACCGGCAAGCCGGCTAGCAGCGCTTCGAGCGCGACCAGGCCGAACGCCGGATAGGACAGTTCAGGATATAGGAACAAGTCGCTCTGCGCGTAAAGCGAATCCAGCCGCGCGTCGTCGACTTCGCCCAGGAATTCGACCCAATCGCCCAAGCCCAACGCCTCGGCCCGCCGGCGCAACGGCTCCAGCGCCGGGCCGGTCCCCGCCACGCGCCAATGCCAGGGCGCGCGGGGCATGAGACGCAGCGCCTGCAACACGACCTGGAAGCCCTTGGCCGGCGTGACGCGCCCGACGCTGAGCAATCGAATAGGGCCGCCCGGCGCGCGTTCGACATGCGGCGCCGAGCGAATCCGTTCGGGAGGAATTCCCAGCGGCGCCACGCGAATCTTCGGCTCGAGCGCGGGACGAGAGCGCAACAGTTCGCCCCGCGTGAATTCCGAATCGACGAGGATGACCCGCGCCCGTCGGAGCATCCGCGCATACAGCGGCGCGGCGGCCAGGCGCCGTTTCGCGCGCCAGAGGGCGGCGATCTTGCGTTTCCAACCGAGTTGCCGAAAGAGAGGCGCGTGCAGAGGCGTTTCCGAGAACAGCGTCCCGTGAATCGTGACGGCGAGGCGATCGGCGAACCGAGGCGGCAGGGCGAAGGCGGCGAAGCCTTGCGCGTGAATGACATCGAAAGGATGCGCGGCATCGAGCTGTTCGGCCTCGCGGGCGAACGCGCGAAACGAGCGCGCCGAGTAGGCAGACGGTTTGCCCGTGGACATGGAATGCAGTCGAAGCCCCGGCGGCATCGGCGGAACGGACCGCCACGGCGAGGGCGGCGTGGTCAGCAGATGGACCTCGTCGCCGGCCGCCGCCAAGCCCCGCGCCAGGTCCCACGCGTGGCGTTCGAGCCCTCCGGCCATGTGCCACGGCATCGAGCGGCAGATTTCGAGGATCTTCATGGGGAGGCCCGTTAAAAGGACTAAGACTAGGTATGAAGGACTACGGACGAACGAGGCGAACGCGCAAGGAAAAAGTCGTGCTGGAAAAAGCAGCGTCGGTTCCTGAGCGGCTCTCCCGAAATCGGGAAGGGGTCCAGCTCGTCGCGGAGTCCACGGCCCTGTGGAGACGACCGAGAACCGGGGACTTGGCTGGGCTGGCCGCGGGGGCTCCATTAAGCTGAGCCTGCTTCAAGCGGCTAAATTCCCCCGACGCCCTGCCTTTCTCCCGATTTCGGAAGATGCGCCCGAACCACTTGGAGCCGCCGGGCCGCGGGCGACTATCGAAAGGCGGAAGGATCGGCGCGGAATCATGAATGGCAAAACGATGATTTCGCCGGCGATGTTTACTTAATTATCATAATCCATAGCGACATCTCACCACAAGCGCCCATCCCGCCCCTTGGCGGACGATTCACGGTGTGGCGGAGGCCGGCGACTTGCCCTTGCCGCGCGTGGCCTTCGAGCGGGCGGGCTTGGACGCCGCGGCGCCGGCCTTCCCGGAAGCGCTCAACTGTTTCTCGATCTTGCTTTTCCACTCCTCGTTCGCCACCAACGGAAGCGCTTTGCGCAGCGCCTCGTCGACCTGCGGCCCGCTCAGGTCTTTGACGCCCCGGCCCTTTGCGGGAAACGCGATCTCCGCCACCGCCGACGCGGCTTCGCTGCGCACCTCCGGATCGTCGAGCCATTTCGCCGCTTCCTCGAACGCATCTCTGCTCGGCGCGGCCGACAGGCCGGCGAGGGCGAGCCGCTTCTCGTCGGGACGCTGGGCGGCGGCCAGAGCGTTCTTGAGCATTTCCACTTTTTTCGCCGCCGGAACGCCGGCCGTCTCGGCAAGCCGGATGTATCCGCGCAGGGCGAGAGCCTGCCGCGTCGCCGCTCCTTCGCCGCGCGCGACGGCCAGCAGCGCCGGCGCGGCTTCGAGGCTCGACCAGTCGGCGAGCGCATGGATCGCCACGTCCTGGACCGCGGGGTCGGCGCTCTTTGTGTCGGCCACGACCGCGTCGAGCGCGTCCGTTCCGCCGATCGCCGCGAGAACGCCCAGCAGGCGCGCCCGCTCCTGGCCTTCCGCTTGCGAGCGCGCGGCGAGAATCGTCGCGGCAAGGCTCTTCGGCTTCTCGGTTCGAGCGACAACGGAGGCCACGGCCTTCTGCGCGGCGGACACTTCCGCGTCGCTTCGGGCCGCGCGCAGAAGGTCCATCAGCATGGGCATGTCCTTGCCGGCGGCCAACGCGCCCAGCGCCCGAACGGCGGCCAGGCGCACGGATTCGTCGTCGGCTTTGGTTTGCGCCAGGACCGCGTCGAGTTGCGAAGCGGCGTCGCGCGAAGCAAGAATCTCCAGCATTGCGACGCGCGCGGCGCCCGGCGCCCGCGGAAGCGCCTTCGCCACCGCGGCCATCGCCTCGTCTCCGGGCAAACGCGCGACGACCTCGCGGGCGGCCTTGGCGTCCGCGCCCTGGCCGGAGGCAAGGACCGCGATCAAATCGGGAAGCGCTTTCATTCCGCCCAGGCGGCCGGCCGCTTCCACCGCCGCCTGACGCACGGTTTCGTCGGAATCCTTCAACGCCGCCAATGCATCCGGGAGCGCCGAGGCGTCGCCCCGGCGCGCGAGCATCGCCAGGATGTCGGCTTTGACCGGTGGAGCGGCGTCCTTCATCGTCTCGCGCCATTGCGAGGTGGCCGCTTCGCCGGGGATGGCGGCGGCGAACCGGAGGGCCGCGGCGCGGAAGGCGGCGTTGTCATCAACCGCCGCCGCCAGCAAGTCCGGCATCGCCTTCTCTCCCAACGCATCCACCAGGGTCTGGAGCGCGCTCGCGGCGGCCTGCGGTTCGCCGGACGCCAGACGGGCCTTCATGAGCGAGCGGCAAATCTCCTCGCATTCCCGCGTCTCGCCGTCTTCGGCCAGCCGCCGCGCGAAGAGAAGATAATACGACGTGGCTTTGGCGCGCTCGTATGGGGCTTGCGCTTCGGCGGCTTTGGCCAGGACATCCTTCGCCTGCGGCGCGCCGATGTTGGCCAAGGCGTACAGGGCGACCAGGCGCGCTTCGCGATCCGGGTTCGACGCGTCGGGGAGGATCTGATCGGCGACGCTCTTCTCGCGCAAGACGCCGAGCGCCTTGATGATCGTGACCCGATTGGCGCCCTTGGCCGCGGGAAGCGCTTGGGCGATGGCGGCCCGAGCCGCCGCGGTGTGAATGGCGAGCAAGGCGCGGGTCGCCGGTTCGCACAGCGTTTCGTCGGATAAAAAGGCGGCCAGCGGCTCGACGCACTCGTCCTTGCCGATTCGCTCCAACTGGCTGATCAGGAAGGCCTGGACCTGCTTGTCCGACGCCGCGCCCAGCGCCTTCAGCGCCGCGTCGACGAACATCGCGCGTTCCGTCTCCGGCGCGCCGGGCCGGTGGACGTACAGGGCCAGAGATCCCAACGCGTACCGCGCCGCCGAATCGTCGCCCGCGCCGGGAGGCAGGATCATGTCACAGACTCCGCGCACGCCTTTCGGGCCGAGTTTCACTAGTTCCTTGCACAACCGCGCGGTTTCTTCGCCGTTCTCCGCCGGCATCTGAGAGACGATCTCCGAGACCGTGGCGGCATAGGACATCGAGGCCAGGAAGATCAAGGCAAGAACTGGCGTCTGCATGAATGCGATTCGTCGAGTCATTCTCGAGCATCCTTTGATTCAATGGCCCAGGCGTTCCAGCCTGCGCTCTTTATCTCACCGCTGCGCCAACGAGTGAACCGACTCCCATTGGAGGGAGAGGCCTTTAGTCCCGAAGGGACGTTGGCATGTAGCCGGGGGTGACCGAAGGGGAACCCCGGCGGCACGCGCCCGCTACCCAAGCCCCGAAGGGGCGATGGAATGCCTCCACGGATCAAACGCCCCTTAGGGGCTATTGGCGTTTTGGGCGCTGCCCGGGGGTTCCCTTCGGTCACCCCCGGCTACATGCCAGCGCCCCTTTGGGGCTGAGGACACAGATTGCGCCGCATCCGGATTGGCCCACCCTTCAATGCCGCGCTGTGTCTATGCCGGGTGTCGCCCTCCTATGCGCAGGCTGGAAAGCATACGCCACTCTCACCCTTCTCTCTGTTGTTCATATCTGCCATGGCGCGCGCATCGGCTCGTCGAGGAACCGATTGGCCTCCTCGTCGTCGACGAAGCGTTGTTGGTCCGGATCGAAGCGCAGGCGCCGGCCCAGCCGCATCGCGATCTTGCTCAGGTTGACCAACGTGCACGAGCGATGCGCGTTCTCCTCGTTCAGCGGAAACTTGCGGCGCTTGCGCACGCAGTCGACGAAATCCGTCGCCATCGGCTCGGGGTCGGGGAACGACGCCAGTTTCTCCTTGAGCTTCGGGATGTCGGACTCGAATCGCGGGTAGAGCTTGCCATTCGGGCCTTCGAGGAACGGGACCTTGCCCTTCTCCTCGTCGCGGCCATCCAGGACGATCTCGCAGCCGTCCTGGTATTTCATCCAGATGCGGCGGAACAGGCCGACCGCGTCGGGATGCTGCTGCGGCGCGTCGACGTCGACCTCGACAGGGCCGGTCGAGTCCTTGTCGAGGAGATACTGCACGGGATCGAGGTAGTGCTGGCCCATGTCGCCGAGGCCGCCGCCGTCGTAATCCCAGTAGCCGCGGAAACTGCGGTGCACGCGCTCGGGGTTGTAAGGCTTCCGCGGCGCGGGCCCCAGCCACAGGTTCCAGTCCAGGTTCGGCGGCGGGTCCCGCGGCTCGAGGCAGGTCTTGCCGCTCCACAGGGCCAGCTTCCAATTGAAGCCGGTGGCGGCGCTGATGGTGGCCTTGAGCGGCCAGCCCAGCAGGCCGCTGCGGACCAGCGTCTTGATCGGCTGCACGGGGGTCCCGAATCCGTAGAACTGGCTTTGGAACCGAAACCAGGTGTTGATGCGAAAGATGCGTCCGTTGCGCCGGACGGCGTCGACCACGCGGCGCCCTTCGCCGATAGTGCGCGCCATCGGCTTCTCGCACCAGATGTCCTTGCCCGCCTCCGCGGCGGCGATGGAGATGAGCGCGTGCCAATGCGGCGGCGTCGGGACGTGAACCACGTCGATATCGGGGCGTTCGAGGACTTCGCGGAAATCCTT
>JAPLSS010000678.1 GCA_026398515.1 Candidatus Sumerlaeota bacterium
CGGATCCACGGGAGCAGCCATGAGCAGGAACCTTCTCCGGACAGATTGGCACTATCCATCTTGCCTCCTATACCAGAAAAACGCTTCCCCGAACCAGAGAAAAGTGGCCAAGTAGTATTAGAGCGACTCTCCAAACTCAGGGGAGGGGCTGTAGACGCACACGCGGTTGCGGCCCAGGGATTTCGCCTCGTAGAGCGCCTTGTCGGCCGCGTGGAGGAGGGCCTCGGCGGAGTCCATGGTTCCATCCAAGACCGCCACGCCGATGGAGATGGTTATCGGAATGGCATGCCCCTGGTAGTCGAAGGGGCGTTCGGCGACCCGGGCGCGCAGGCGTTCGGCCACGGCCAGCGCCCCTTCGAGCGAGGTGCCGGGCAGGGCGACGGCGAACTCCTCGCCGCCATAGCGCGCGCAGATGTCGTACTCGCGCATGCTGCTCAGCAGAATCTCGCCGAGTTTCCGCAGGATGAAATCCCCGGCGAGGTGGCCGTAAGTGTCGTTGACCCGCTTGAAGTGATCGAGGTCGCAGAACACCAGCGCCAGCGGATTCGAGCCGCGTTCGGCGCGCTTCAACTCGCGCTGGAATTCGCGTTGGAAGTAAAACTTGTTGTGGACGCCGGTCAGCGAGTCGACGGTGGCCATCGAATACAGCTCGGCGTCGAACTTCACCTCGACCTCGTCTTTCAGGTAGAAGCCCAGCACCGTCGAGCCGACGGTGACGATGTCCTTGTCGCGCAACGGCTGCGACTCGACCTTGACGCCGTTGACCAGGGTGCCGTTCTTCGAATTCAAGTCGCTGACGACGCAGTGGGGCGCTTCCTCGGGCCGTTGGATGTTTTCGTACACGATCGAGGAATGCCGGCGCGAAATCTCAAAATCGAACAGGCGGATGTCGGCTTCCGGCGCCCGGCCGATGATTATCTCGCGTTTCTGCAGCAGGTATTTGCGCCCGACGTTTTCGCCCTGCAGGAGCATGATGATGGGCACGTTTTTGCGCGTGGAGACGCGCGGCCCCGCGTCCAGCTCCTGCAGGTCCTCGATGCCCACGGTTTCGTTCGGAGTGAAACTCTTGTCCGCCATGAACGGCCCTCTCGCCTTGACCCGCGCCGCTTCAGGCCGCAAGCGCCGCGCCAAACAACGAACCCCCCGCCCGCGCGCCTACAGCGGGGGTTCTACCGGCATTATCGGCGCGCGGGGCCAAGGACTCCAGTCCAAATCGCAGGCCGAGCGATTCGCCATTGCCTTTTTCCGCCGCCTATGGTTTCCGTTGCGGCATGTTTGGCCGCGCAGGCGAACATCCGACTTCCCATTGCACAGGAGCCCGCCATGAATCGCAGGGATGAGTGCCGCCACAAACTCGCCCAAGTGCGCGAAATCCTCGGCCGCCGCCAACTGAAAGGCATTGTCCTGGGCGCGCAGAACAACGTCTCGTGGCTGTCCGCCGGGGGCGAATTCCACATCGCCCTGTCGACCACCGCCGCCGCGGGGCAGATTCTCGTCACCCCCAAGGACGCCGTCTGTTTCACCGAGAACATCGAGGCCGCCCGCCTGGCCGCCGAGGAGTTGGCCGGGACCGACGTCCGCGTCGAGGCCGGCAATTGGTGGGAAGGCAAGACGCTGGAGCAGAAAGTCGCCGCCCTCGTCGATCCGAAGCAGGTCGGCGCCGACGGACTGGGCGGCTCGTTCGCCGACGTGTCCGCCGAGGTCGCCGACTTGCGCCTGTCGCTGCTCGACGCGGAGGTGGAGCGGTTTCGCGTCGTCGCGGCGCGCGCCGAGCACGCGATGTGGGAAACCTGTCGCCTGGTCGAGCCGGGGATGACGGAATCCGAGGTGGCCGGCCTGCTGGCCGAGCAGGTCTACGCCCAGGGCTGCCAGCCGGTGGTCAACCTGATCGCCGCCGACGAGCGCATCCGCCTCTATCGGCACCCCGTCCCGAAGGCGACGCGCGTCAACGAGCGGGTGATGATCGTCTTGTGCGCGCGCATGAAGGGGTTGATCGCCAGCCTGACTCGGATCGTCTCGTTCGCCGAGCCGGACGCCGATTCGATTCGCCGCCACGAGGCCTGCGTGAAGATCGACGCAACGCTGATCGCCAACTCGCGCGTCGACGCCGAGTACGCCGCGATCTTCGACAAGGCGTGCAAGGCTTACGCCGACACGGGCTACGCCGCCGAGTGGCATTTGCACCACCAGGGCGGCCCGGCGGGCTACAACACGCGCGAGATCCGTGTCAATCCCTCCGTCAAGGCCAAGGCGCGCCGCAACCAGCCGGTGGCCTGGAACCCGTCGATCACCGGGACGAAGAGCGAGGACACGATCGTCATTCTGGACGGCGGCCCGGAGGTCGTCACCTGCTCGCTCCCCTGGCCGATGCTCGAGGTCGAGGCCGAGGGCGAAACCTGGCGCCGGCCGGATTGGCTGATGATGTAAGGGGCCGGCGGCGCCCATCAGTAATCAATCCCCGGACGCGCGGGGAGGCCGGCTTGGAAGTAGTGCTTGCGGCAGACCATTTCGGTCACCAGGTCGGCGGCCTCCAGCAGGCGGCGCGAAGACGTGCGGCCCGTGAGGACCAGTTCCCGCGGGCGCTCGGCGCGGAAGCGCTCGACCAGCGCCCAGACGTCGTCTTCCGGCAGCAGTTTGTAGGAAACCGCGCTCAGGATTTCGTCGAGAATCAGGAGATCGGCCGGGCCGCGGAACAGGCGCTCTTCGGCCAGCGCCAGGCCGCGGCGCGCCTCGGCCCGGTCGGCCGCCGTCACGCCGAAGCGGAACTTGCGGCCCGGGCGCAGGCGTTCGATTCCGGTGGGTTCGAGGAACAGGCCCGGGAGCGCGCGCAGGATCTTCCGCTCGCCGTAGTGCTCTTCTTCGTTGAATCCCTTGTCGAATTGAATGAGATCGACTTTCAGGCCCC
>JAPLSS010000076.1 GCA_026398515.1 Candidatus Sumerlaeota bacterium
GGCGCGTTCGCTCGCCTCGCCGCCGACCTCCTCCAGCGCCGGCGCCTGGGAGGTAAGAACCGGCGTTCCGCACGCCATCGCCTCCAGCACGGGCAGGCCAAAGCCCTCGTCGTGCGAAGGCAGAACGAACAGCCGCGCCGCGCCGTACAACGCCGGCAAGTCCTCGTCGGCGACGTAGCCAGGAAAGAACACATCATCCACGTCGTCCACGCGGCCCGCGGACACCCCCCCGCGTCTTCCCCTTAGGCCGCTGTCGCGCAGCGTTTCCTCGATGCTCTCGCTTTTCCATCCGGCGGCCCCGGCGAGAACCAGGGCCGGCGCGCGCCCCATGCTCTGCTTGAGCCGCGCATAGGCGCGCAGCAGCCCGTCCAGGTTCTTGCGCGGCTCCAGCGTCGCCACGGTCAGAAGAAAGTCCGCGGGCAGGCCGTATTTCGCGCGCACGGCGTTCAACCGCGCAGGGTCGTCGATGGGCGCGAAGCGTTGCACGTCGACTCCGAGAGGAATGGCGCGAACCCGCTCCGGCGCTACGTCATAGCAGGCCAGCAGCTCGCGGCGCACGGTTTCCGAGGGGGTGATGATCCGATCGATTGCCGGCAGGCGGCGCGCAAGCGTGGCCAGCAAGCATTGTCCGCCCAGCGCGTCGCACTGCTCGGGATGTTTGATGAAATACAGGTCCTGAATCGTAACGACGCATGCGCCGTGAGACTGGGGGGGGATCGCCGTGCCGGGCGTGTGGAACACGTCCACCGCGCCCGTCAGCCAATCGACGGGGGGAAAGTTGAGATGACGCCAGGCGCGCCACAGCAACGCCCCCGGAAGGCGCCAGCGCCGCACCGTGACGTTCGGCCGCTCATAAAACGGCTCTCTCGGCTGTGGGCGCGTCAAGGAGTTGAGGAACACCACGAACTGATGCGCGGGGGCGAGGCGGGTCAGCGCCTCCAGCAGGCCGCGGGCATAGGCGCCGATGCCCGCCCGCGGCGGAAGGATGCTGGAAGCGTCGATGCCGATGCGCACGGTTGGGATTTTCGATTTTGGATTTCAGATTCTCGATTTAACCCGCACCGACTCGCCATGGGATGGATTGCCGACTGAACGACAGTCCGCCACAAAGGCCCAAAGGCGCGAAGCGATGAGCGCCGTTGCGCCTTCGCGCCCTCGTGGCGAATCCCGGCTGTTCAATCGCCGATCGACAATCCTCTCTTCGCCGCCCAAATCAAAAATCCAAAATCAAGAATCAAAAATGCTATTGGCCGCCCTCTCCGCCTCCGCCGGCGCCCCCGCCAGCGCCAGGGCCGCCTCCGCCGGCATCCGGGCTCCCGCTTTGGCCGCCCGCCGGACCGGCTCCTTGCTCGCCTCCGCCGCG
Organism: Candidatus Sumerlaeota bacterium; assembly: GCA_026398515.1. Lineage (GTDB taxonomy): Bacteria > Sumerlaeota > Sumerlaeia > JAPLSS01 > JAPLSS01 > JAPLSS01. The sequence continues at coordinate 1,364 of JAPLSS010000076.1, forward strand.
CCGCCGGCCGGCGCCCTGTCCCGCCCCTTGGTCTTGCCCGCTGCCTTGGTTTTGTCCGCCGCCTTGGCCGGCGCCTTGGTCGGCGCCGCCTCCGCCGCCGGCGCCCGCGCCCCCGCGCCGCCCGCCTCCCTTGCCTCCTCCCCGCATCTCCATTTGCTTCAGGACGCTGGCCGGCATCTGTTCGCGGGCCTGATCCATCGTTAGTTCGCCGGAGCGGACCTTGTCCATGACTTCCTTGGCCTTGGCCTGTTCCTCCGGCGTCGGCTGAGCGCCTTGCTCCTCCGATTCCTGGGGCATTTGAATTTCCGGGATGACGATCTCGGGCATCTGGAGATCGACCGGCTTCTCGCCTTGAATCCGCCGCAGCAGCGCCCCGGGGTCGCCTTGATAGTCGAGCGAATACGCCACGCTGGTCTCGCGATTGGCTTGATCCTCAAAGGTCGCCTCGCCCATCTGCGTCGGCTGGTCGTTCATCTCCGGGACCACCGCGACGCGATAGTGGCCGGGGGCGATGTCGATGTTCTGAAGGTTGAACCCGTCGACAAACACCTCAAACGACGTGGCGCCGGAGAAGTAGACATGAATCGGCGAGCGCGTGCCGTTGGAGATCTTCAACTCCGTCTTTTTCGCCATAGGACGCGGCATGGTCCCGATGGGCGGCAGTTTCATCAACGTGCCCGACGTGGCCGCCTCGGACACGATGCTGTCGATCTGCTTCTGCTTCTCCTCATCGACCGCTTTGATCCATTGCCCCTTGTAGAGGACCATCCCCGCCGCCTTCTGGGCTTCGGCGAATAGGCGATCACGCTCCTCGGGAGTGACCCATTGGCCGTTAAACTCGACCAACCCCGCGTCTTTCTGCTCGCGCACGAATTTCTCCTGCGCGGTCATCCATTCGCCCTTGTATTCGGCGAGCCCCCTCTCCGACGGGTTGACCCAGGCCTTGTCCGGCTCCCACCAGATCAGGCCCTGCGCCCGCTTTTCCTGGGCGATGAGTTCCGGCGAAGGCTCCAGCCCGAAATCCACGTGCTCGACGTTGAACATGAAGGCGTCGACGAGCTTGGGCTCCGACGGGTAGTAGCCCTCTTTCTCGGCGCGGAAGAAGCGCAACGTGCCGCCCCAGACCGTCGTGGTCGAGGGCGACACATTCTTCCCCTTGTCGGGACGCCAAGGCTTCCAGGGCGGCAGACCGCTGTCGGAACAGGTGATCTGCGCGCCGGGAGGGGAGGTGCGAATGGTGACGCGCGAGCAGCCGCCCGCGGCCAGGAGCGCCACGGCCAGGCTCAGCATCGCGCCTGCCTTCAGCGCCAGCACACAGACCCCTGAATCCGTTCGCGGACGAGCGGTCACGACGTTTCAACCCTTTCCTTGGAAATGTGTCCAGGATTGCTTGGCGATTCTTTGGAGGAATTCGCCGCGGGTTGCAAGGAAAAGTTAAGCCCGAAACGAATTTCGGCCCGGCGGCGGTTTCGTGCTCGCGCTCGCGCTCCTGCTCGTGATCGGTAGCTTCGGGGGGCCGAGACTGCCGATCACGAGCAGGAGCGCGAGCGCGAAAACGACTTCCCACCATCCCGTCCATCCTGGTATCCTGTCGTGGAGAGGTGTTATCCGGCCGGGCTTTATTCATGAAATACCTCGACGAATACCGCGACCCCGGAGTTGCTCGGCAATACGCCGCGGCCATCGCGCGGATGGTCACCCGCCCGTGGACCCTCATGGAGGTCTGCGGCGGGCAAACCCACGCCATCCTGCGCTTCGGCCTCGATCAACTCCTGCCGCCGGAGATCGCGCTTCTGCACGGCCCCGGCTGCCCGGTCTGCGTGACGCCGGTGGAGTTGATCGACAAGGCCCTGGCGCTGGCCGCGCGGCCCGAAGTGATTCTCGCTTCTTACGGCGACATGCTGCGCGTGCCGGGAACGTCGGGCAGCCTCCTCTCCGTCAAGGCCGCCGGCGGCGACGTGCGAATCGTCTATTCGCCCACCGACGCGGCGGCGCTGGCCGAGCGCCATTCCGAGCGCCAGGTCGTCTTCTTCGCCGTCGGGTTTGAAACCACCGCGCCGGCCAACGCCATGGCGGTCCTGCAGGCGGAGCGGAAACGGCTGCGCAATTTCTCGCTGCTCGTGTCGCACATGTTGGTCCCGCCGGCGCTCGAGGCGCTGCTGGCTTCGCCGAATTGCCACGTGCAGGGGTTTCTGGCCGCCGGCCACGTCTGCACGGTGATGGGCTTCCGCGAATACGAGGCCATCGCCCGGGAGCATCGCACGCCCATCGTCGTCACCGGCTTCGAGCCGCTCGACATCCTGCAAGGGGTTCACATGTGCGTGAAGCAGCTGGAGGAAGGCCGCGCCGAGGTCGAGAACCAATACGCGCGTTCCGTGCGCCCCGAAGGCAATCGCGCCGCGCAGGAGGCGATCCGCCGCGTCTTCCGCGTGAGCGATCGGCGCTGGCGCGGCATCGGCGACATTCCGCGCAGCGGCCTGGCGTTGCGCGAGGAGTATCAGGAATTCGACGCGGAGCGGCGTTTTCCCTTCGTCAGCGAGGTCGTCGCGCGGGAATCGCCGGATTGCATCAGCGGCCTCATTTTGCAGGGGCTTCGCAAGCCGCGCGAGTGCCCGGCCTTCGCCGCGGCCTGCACGCCGGAGACCCCGCTCGGCGCCACCATGGTCTCCGACGAAGGCGCCTGCGCGGCCTACTACCGCCACCGGCGGCCATGAGTGGCGCAGGCTGGCAGCCTGTGCGCGCGCAGCGGCGTATTGACTCAAACCGCACAGGCTGCCAGCCTGTGCCGCGTCAAGCGCAGGGCAAATATGCCAGACCACCCCGTTGACTTCAGCCTTTCCTGCCCGCTGCCGGATTCCCGGCACACACGGATTCTGCTGGCCCACGGCGGCGGCGGGACCCTGATGCATCAGCTCATCGAGCGCATCTTCGTGCCCGCGTTCCAGGGCCAGCCGGCCGGGCCGCTCCACGACGGCGCGGTGCTGGAATTGCGCGACCGGCTGGCCTTCACGACCGACTCCTACGTCGTCAACCCGCTGTTCTTCCCCGGCGGCGATATCGGCAAACTCGCCGTGTGCGGCACGGTCAACGATTTGGCCATGTGCGGCGCGCGCCCGCTCTGCCTGAGCGCCGGCTTCATTCTCGAGGAAGGCTTCCCCATCGAGGATCTCCGGCGGATCGCGCGGTCGATGCGAGAGGCGGCGGACGAAGCGAAGGTCGCCATCGTCACCGGCGACACGAAGGTCGTCGACCGCGGCAAGGGCGATGGACTTTACATCAACACCGCCGGCATCGGGCTGGTGGCGGAGGGCGTGCGGATCTCTCCGGCCGCCGTTCGGCCCGGCGACGTGGTGTTGCTCAACGGCGACGTCGGACGCCACGGGGTGGCCATCCTCGCCGCCCGCGAAGGCTTTCAGATCGAAACCCGCCTGGAAAGCGACTGCGCGCCGCTGGCCGACGCGGTTCTTCATCTTCTGGACGCGGGAATCGAGATCCATTGCCTGCGCGACTGCACGCGCGGCGGCCTGGCGACCACGCTGGTGGAAATCGCCCGGGACGCGCGTCTTCAGATCGAGATCGCCGAAGCCGCCGTGCCCGTGCTCGAAGAGACGCGCGGGATATGCGAGATCCTCGGCTTCGATCCCCTGTACGTGGCCAACGAAGGGCGGTTCGCGGCCTTCGTCGCCCCCGCCGACGCCGACCGGGCCCTCGACCTCTTGCGGGCGCATCCCCAGGGCGCCGGCGCCGGGCGCATCGGCGTTGTCTCGCCCGACCCCTCCGGCCTGGTGGTTCTCCAGAGCGGCTTCGGCTCCGGCCGCATCCTCGACATGCTCAGCGGCGAGCAGCTTCCGCGGATTTGTTGACAAGAGGCGGGCGCGGTTCGCGGCGTAGGCTTTCCGGCCTGCGCATTGTCTCGTCCGGGTTCCTTGTCGCGCAGGCTGGAAAGCCAGTAGCGTTTAATGGTTTCGAGGCGCCTTGAAGTTTGGAGATGCCGGGCTTCCGCGCGCATGGGGCGAAAATCCCTTCGGGATAGGCGGCATCCCTGCCTGGAAGCCCAGAATCGACTGACCTCCAGGCGCTGAAATTCATTAAACGCTTCTGGCTGGAAAGCCTACGCCACGAGAACGCCTGATGACATGGCCGTTGACACAGGCCGCGCCGCTGGGGGTATACTCACTACGCGCTTTGATGGCCGCTGCAATGCGGCCGCAGGGAAGTCCGTGCAAGTCGGACGCGGAGCCGCCGCCGTAACCGGGGACGGCGCCTCGCAGAACGAAGCCACTGGCCCGCCATTCAGGGGGCCGGGAAGGCCGCGAGGCGTCGGACGATCCGGAAGCCGGAAGACCGATCAAAGCCGATTCCAGGCGGTCCCAGGATCGCCGCACGACCCGATTCCTCTTCTCCGCGCTGAGAAGGACGGTCTTCCATGACAATTCCCGATTTTCGATTTTCGATTGCCGATTGCCGATTGAACCGCGGCCACAGTCGACCCGCAGTCAACGTTCGGTTTTGTTCCCGCGCCATTGTAGTTCAATCGGCAATCGGCAATCGGCAATCGAAAATCGCCCCGCGCGCCTTCACCCTGATTGAATTGCTGATCGTCGTGGCGATCATTTCGATCCTGGCCGCCATCGCCTTGCCCAACCTGCGCGAGGCGAAGCGCCGCTCCGAAAAGTCCGCCTGCGCCGCGAATCTCAAGGCCGTCGGCACGGCGCTCCTCTCGTATCGGATCGATTGGAACGTGTTGCCGCTGGCCGATGGAGCGTCGGGCCAGGGCGATTCGCGCGCGAAGACCCAGTTCGGCCTCGGCCCGGCGGGCAACGGCTGGTGGAGCGGCGTGCCGAACGTGCTGGTCGACGCGCGCTACCTCGGCGACCGTAAGGCGTTGTTCTGTCCGTCGCTGGCGCGGCAATACCCCGGGCGGCGCGAGCATCTGCGGTACGCCTACAACGCCGGCGCGCGGGACGTCGGCGGCTATTACGGCGGCGCCGGCGGCGGCCCCATCGACGGCGCCGGCGCGTCGGGCGGACGCCAGTGGCTCGCGCGCTGCCTGTTCCTGAATGCCAAGTCCTGGTCGCCGGAGACCTACGCGGCCTTTCCCCACGGCCCCGATCCCGACCCGCGCGAGGGCGTGTGGGGCGATGAAAACGTCCTGTGGAACGACCTGTCGGCGACGGCGGTGGCGGGCAAGGCGCCTTGAGCAGCACAGGCAGTCAAGTGGCACAGGCAGTCTTGCCTGTGCAGTTTCCCCGGCGCCAAACTTCATGCCCAGGCAAGACTGCCTGTGCCACGTAGGGCGCCTCCTCTCGCTCCGGTATTTTTTGACACGCGTTTCGCTACAGGCTACAGTCCGCCTTCCCCGGACGCGTTCGGGGACGGGAAGCGGCATTAGGAAGGACAAGGGGCGTATGGAGTCCCGCCTTTAGGCGGAATCATTCGAATCGCAACCGTGTCAGGCATCGGGAATTCGGCCTAAAGGCGGGACTCCATACGCCGGTTGCGGGGGACGCCCGCGAGGATGAAACTGATCTGCCAACAATCCACGTTGCGGGGCGAGGTCGAGATTCCCGGCTCGAAGTCGCACACCATTCGCGCCGTGGCCCTCGCGTCGCTGGCCGAAGGCGAGAGTCGCATCGAGGCGCCGCTAGAGTCTGAGGACGCGGCGGCGGCGGCGGCCGCCTATCGCGCGCTGGGCGCGGAGATCGAAACCGGCGAAGACGCCTGGACCGTGCGCGGCGTGGGCGGTCGGCTGCGCGCTCCCGAGAACGTCATCGACGTGGCCAACAGCGGCACGACGCTGCGGCTCGTCATGGGCTCCTGCGCGTTGCTGCGCGAAGGCATAGCCATCCTGACGGGCGACGAACAGATTCGGCGCCGGCCGGGCGGGCCGCTGGCCGCGTCGCTGACCGACTTGGGCGCCATGATTCGCTCCACGCGCCACAATGGCTGCGCGCCGTTCGTGGTCGAGGGAACGTTGCGCGGCGGCCAGACGACGATCGAATGCGTCACCAGCCAGTATCTGAGCAGCCTTCTGATCAATACGCCGCTGGCCGAACGCGATTCCGTCATCCATGTGCCGCTCCTGAACGAGCAGCCGTACGTGGAGATGACGCTCGACTGGCTCGACCGCCAAGGCATCCGTTATGAGCGCGACGGCTGGAAGAAGTTCCGCGTCCGGGGCGGCCAGGGCTACAAGGCGTTCACCCGGCGCATCCCCGGCGACTTCTCCTCGGCCACGTTCTTCCTCGCCGCGGGGGCCTTGGGCGAAAACGCGGTCGACGCCATCGGGTTGGACATGTCCGACATCCAGGGCGACAAGGCGGTCGTCGATTATTTGCGTCGGATGGGCGCCGAGGTGGAGATTCTCGACGATCGCATCCGGGTCCGCGCGCGCGATCTCCAGGGCTGCGAACTCGACC
>JAPLSS010000789.1 GCA_026398515.1 Candidatus Sumerlaeota bacterium
GCCGGCGCGCGCGGCCGCCTGGTCGATCGCCGCCGCGGCGAACCGTTCGAGATACGATTGCGAGTATTTGTTGAGCCATCCTTTCGCCAGGGCCTCGGCGAGATGCGTCCGTAGCCGCCCCAGCGCCTCGGCGGCTTCCGGGTATTTCCCCGCGTTGAAGAGCCGCAGCATGTTCATGTACAATTCGGCGTTCTGGAACCCGGAATCGAAGATCGCCCAGCGCTCGCGCCCCGCGTCATCGTCGATGAGGTCTTTCGCCCGGTTCAGATCGTTGCGGCATGCCTTGAGCAGCTCGTCCGTATACACGGCCGGGACGCAGAAAAACGAGCCGGCATGGCTGGGACAATGCGCCCAGGCCGCGTCGATGCGATCCCAATAGCGCTTCATGACCGGGCCGGCCCGCTCGCCGAAGAGGTCGTTCCAATAGCGCTTCATCAGCGCATCGACGTCGGCGTTCACGTCCCACGCCAGGCGCGCGGAAAGCCAGATCGACGGCCCCATCACCGCGATCGAGTGAATGGATTCGAGGTTCACGGCGCGGCAGCCGGCCTCATGCAGCCAGGGCAGGTCGCTGCGCCAGACGTGGATCTTGGAAAAGGGGACCAGGCATTCGGCGAGGTCGTAGTTGTACTCGCGCAGCCCGAACTGGCGCACGACTTGCGCCCAATCCTGGATCGTCGCCTTGAGCGACTGGCGGCGCGGGCAGTCTTCCTCGCCCGCCATGCCGTGGATGCGGCAATAGCGGATCGGCGTCATCCACGCCATCAGGTTCGAGCTGGCCGCGCGGACGCGTTTCGGCGGCAGCGAGTAGTCGGCGTAAGCGTAGAAGTTCACCCGGCGGTCGGGGAAGCGCTCGTGGGCCGGGCCGGCGACCTGGTTGAAGAACTCCATCAGCCGGTCGGTCAGGCAGATTCGCCCGCTCGACGGCTCCAGGTAGCCGGGCGTGTCGAGCGCGCGGCAGCGGTCGCATTCGCAGAAGCCCCCGCCGTCGTCGGGCGAAATCGACACGCTGGGGGCGCCTTCCTCCAGGCGCTTCAGGACATAGTCCTGGGCGATGCGAATCACGTCGGGGTTGGTGGTGCAGAGCTGGCGCCCCGGGGAACGCTCGCCGTTGCGCAGCGGGTAGTACTCCGGATGGGATTGCCCATACTCCTTGGGCGGCACGAGGCGGGACCAGGCGTGGCTGGTCTGCGCTTCGATCCCGCCGGTCCGGTTCCACCGTTTGAAATCCGAGGGGCCGGTCCACCCTGATCCCCAGAGCTTGCGGGTCTCAAAGGCGGGCGACTGCGTCGTATCCACCGGCGGCAGCGTGATCGTTTCGCGCTTGGGCGCGACTTCGCCGGCCGGCAAGTCGAAATACCAGCCGCAGCCGAGCCGCTCCAGGATTTCATAGACGCCCCATTCGACGGCAGAGGGGCTGTCGCCGTCGAGCAGGATGCGATTGCCCTCCGTCTTTAGATGAAACGCCTCATGGCTCGGGCTGGAGCCGTCCACGCGCAGTCCGAACTCCCGCGCCGCTTCTCCCAGAATGACCGCCGCCACCGCGTCTTGGACCTCCGCTTTGCTCGCAACCTCCTGGATGAGCAGATTCACCCCCGACATCTGGCGGATGTGCCGCCCGAGAATGTCGGCGGCCTCCTTGCTACCCGAGGAGAAGCAAATCACGGCGTTTGCGCGGCCAGCCTCCACCAGCGTGACGCCGTCCCCGGCGGCTGGCGCCGCGGCCGTCGAGACGAGGGCCACGACCGCCAGGCGCGCGATCCCCCCCGCGAAGGAACTCCGTCCGCCCATGATCGCTCCTCCCTTGCCTGCGCCGTGAATGCAGGAACGAACCCCAGAAATTCTCGCCAAGACATCGCCATCTTCGACAGGCGCGCGGAATGTTCAAGGGATTCGTGGAGAAGAGAGGGGCGCCCCTGATCCTTCACGAAATTGGCTCTCTGGTCGCCGCGGTCTGCGCAGCGGCGGTCGAGCGAAATCCGACTTCAGTCCTTCAGCCCCGATAGGGGCGCTTGCATGTAGCCGGGGGTGACCGAAGGGAACCCCCGGATAGCGCCCCAATAACACCCGAAGCCCCGAAGGGGCGCCTGAACCTTGAGTCTCTGGCATTCAATCGCCCCGTCGGGGCTCCGGGTGTCAGCGCGTTCGACCGGGGGTCCCCTTCGGTCACCCCCGGCTACATGCAGACGTCCCTGCGGGGCTGGAATTGCCGGGTTCCTTCGGCAACCGCGTTTCTTGGATCAGAGGGGCGCGGTCCGTGGCGTAGGCTTTCCAGCCTGCGTGGCTCCGAACGCGCGAGTGGGCAAAGCGCAGGCTGGAGAGCCTACGCCGCCAGGTCCTCGGCGAAGAACTCCGGATCTTTGGCCAGGTGTTCGATGAACGCAAACGTGAACATGAGCAGGACGATGGTGGGCTTTCCGATCAGGATAGTGGCGTTCATGACGGCGGTGGCGAAGACCGTCGCGGCCAGGCCGCCCGCCAGGCCGTAGAGGATGAACTGATGCTTCGGATTGGCGCTGCGCCAGATCAGGCGCGCCAGCAACAGAAACGGCAGGCCGAACAGAAGCAGGAACGGCAGGAGCAGGGGCAGGCCGCCCTTGTAGGCCAGGACGAGAAAGCCGAAATCAATGGTATAGGATTCCGCGCCGAATTCGCCCAAGTTGAACAGGCTCATCTTCGAGCCGAACCCGTAGCCGGTCCACGGTCGTTTGACCACTTCTCCGGCGTAGAAGGCCATGGTGCTGAGCCGGTTGCGAAGCGAATCCACGTCGCCGGGGTCCGAGGCCTCGCCCAATCGTTCCGCCGCGGTGGTCGCGACCACGCGGAACGCCGGCATGGCGAAATACAGCAACCCGCCGACCACGGCCAGAAGAACGGCCAACAACACAAGGCGCGCCACCGCTTTCTTCGGGAGGCCGGGCTTGACCAGCGCGATGGCCGACAGCCCCAGAAGAACGGCCAGCAGCGGGACCAGAAGGCTGCGGTTCGAGCTGATGACCCACGTCAGGGCGATCAACCCCAGAAGCGCGAGGATGCGCCCATTGATCTCGCGCCGGCATCCCACCATCCACAGGGCTGCCAGCGGCACGGCGAAGTTCGGAAACGACAGGATGTTCGGGAATCCGATTCGTCTGATTTCGGCGCCATAGGGGTCATAGGCCTGCACCGTGGCGAGAAAAGACGCATAGCTGTTCCGCCCCGCCAACAGAATGACCAGGACGACACAGTGCGCTCCGGCCCCCGCCAGCACGTATTTCCACAGCCGCCGCATCAGGGGGCGATCGCCGATCGCCAGGCAGAACGGGACGTACGACAAGTAGGCCAGGATGAACCGCCCGTCGCTGAAGGCGGATTTCGCCCCCCAGGCGCCCGCGCTTCGCCCAATGACGGCCGCCGTGACGGCGACGCAGAGCAACAGGCACAGGCCGATGGGACGGCCCAGCAGATTCGACAGCAGCCGCCGCTGCAGGTCGGCGGAGAGGAGGAATTGAACGGCCAACGCCGACAACAGGGCGCCCAGCAGGAGCTCATCATAGTAGAACTTCAGCGAGCCGACTATCAGGTTGAAGCCGAACATATCGTACATCGTCACGTTGTAGGGCAGCGCCACCAGCAGGAACAACGAAAGCGCCATGAGCGTTTCGTACGGACGCTTCGCCAGAAAGACCAGCGCCAACGCGGCCAGCGCGGGCGGGACGAACAGCGAGGCCCTCAGAGGAATCATCGCCGCGGCGACGCCGACCCCCGCGCCCAGGACAATGAACCCAAGCGCGTTGCCCGCGTTCCGCCCGATGAGGGAGCGCCGCTCGACGTCTGAAGAGGGAATCGTGTGTTCACTCATGCCAATCGCCGCGGTCTCCGCTCTCCCCGCCTCGCCCAAGGTCCACACACTATCTCGCGGGCCCTTGCGGAACTCAAGCCTCTCGCCCCTCCCGGCGAGGCCCGTGCAGCGCCCGCATCTCTATGGGCGCCTCCGCGAGTTGTCTTCGCGATGATGAGTCGGAGCCAAGTCCCAACGGGTCGGGCGGCTTTTGTGGCGTAGGCTTTCCAGCCGGCGCTTTGCCCAATTCCGGGTTCGCCGCCGCGCAGGATGGAAAGCCCGCGCCGCAAGAGCCGCGCCCGCGCTATTGCGACAACTCCCGGATGCGCCCTCCGGGGCGCCTGACGCCGCGTTACGCCTTGCGCGCGATGACGATGTGCGACAGGCCGAGGCCCGGCAGGTTCAGGCGGTTCAGCAGCCGCGCCAGCGGGAACAGCCAGCGGTGAAGCCGGACTTGGACGCCCCCGATGTGGCGCGCGCGCAAGACCTTGCCGCTGAGAAACCAGCCGATGGCCCCCAGCGGGTTGAAATGCTTCACCCGTTCGATCTGGAAGCCGGCGCCCTGCACGTTCGCCTTCAGGTCGCGCCAGTCGTAGCGGCGAACATGGCCGAGCTGCTCGTCCATTTTGCAGTACAGCCCCGGATGCGCCGGCACGAGAAGGGCCAAGCGTCCGCCCGGCGCCAGCAGGTCGTGGAACCGGCGCAGCGCCCCGTGGTCGTCGTTGACGTGCTCCAGGACGTTCAGCGAGACGATGGTGTCGAGGGCCTAGGCGCGCAGCGGCTCCGGCGGCTCGCCCTCCAGATCATACTTCACCACCTCGACGTCCGAGCGCCCGCCGTAACGCTTGCGCAGGGCTTCCAGGTGCGTTTCATCGCAATCGGAGAAAATAACCTTGTCGCGCCCGGCGAGGAGAAAGGGGGCCATGGCCCATTGTGGAGGGTGCTCTTGCCGACGTCCCGCCAGCGGCCGCGCGAGTATTTCAGGATGCACCAGACCGCCGCGAAGCCGTCCTTCCAGTTGATCTTCTTGCCCTCGTGGTACGTGCGGCCTTCGTACGAGATGCTCACTTCGTAGATGCGCACCCGCTTCCGCGCGATCTTGGCGGTGATCTCCGGCTCGAACCCGAACCGGTTCTGCTCGATCACGATGTCCTGGATCGCCTCGGCGCGGAACATCTTGTAGCACGTCTCCATGTCGGTCAGGTTCAGGTTCGTCATCATGTTGCTCAACAACGTGAGGAACCGGTTGCCGATCATGTGCCAGAAATACAGGACCCGCCGCGGCCGCCCGCCGGCAAACCGCGAACCGTAGACCACGTCGGCCTTGCCCTGAAGAATGGGTTCGAGGAGGAGATGGTATTCCTCGGGGTTGTACTCCAGGTCGGCGTCCTGGATGATGATGCAGTCGCCGGTGGCGTGGCGCAGGCCCTCGCGGATGGCGGCGCCCTTGCCCTGGTTTTTCGGCTGGAACAGAAGGAGGTCGACCTGGCCCGTCAGCGCCTTCGTTTCATGGATGCCTCGCTCCAAGCGTACCCCTATGAACGGGGGTTGGCGGGCGGAGATCAAACCGTTGAAACGGTTCGAGTGTGGTTCTCATGCCGCCTGAACCCCTCGTTGAAACGAGGGGCTAATGAGAAGAACCCGAAAGACAGACTGCGGAGCATGCTCGCGCCCTCGCCATCCTCTGCCGACAAAGCCTTTCATTATCCCCTCGTTTCAACGGTTTCGTCCGCTCCGCCAAAATCGAACATCCAACGGTGCAATCCCTGCAACTTGCCTCTGCTCATTCACTTTACCGAGGCCACCGCTTGGCCCGAGGCGCCTTCGCGCGCGATCTCAATCCCGCTGAGGAGCGGCGGGGCCTGCGCGTTCGCGCCGGCGAGTTCCAGCGTCAGGCTGTCGGCCACCTGCACGCCCTTGAACTCCTTGACCAGCGCTTTGGCGACTCCGCCCGCGTCCCTGGCGATGTTCATCCCCTTGGCCACGGTCTGGCCCTGGAGGCTGACGTCGAACACGCGCGAGCCGGCCAGCGTCGGATCAATCTCGGCGAAATGCAAGCGCACCGTGTAGCGCTCCGGCGCCCCGCCTGGGTCCTGCAGCGGGATGATGCACCGTTTCAGACCCTCCGTCCCCGAGGCATAGACCCACGGGACCGCCGTGCCCTGGATGTTCAACGACGCGTTGTTCAGGCAGTAATCCTTTCCGCCCTCGGCGAACTCCTGGTCGATCGTGAACGAGAAGCCCATCGCCGCGTTCTTCGCCGGCAATCCGGGCCGCGGGTAGGCGAACCACTCCGTCCCATCCTTCGCTTTGCGGTCGCCCGGCGCGCCGAAGTTGACGGCCATGGTCTTGACCGGCAGGTTCGGCCCCGGCGCTCCATAGATGCTCCACGATTGCTGCTGCTCGCACGGCTCCATGGCGATCGTGCAGACCACCGAGAACAGGCACGTGCAGCCGGCGGCGGCTTCCGGCGCCAGCATCAGCCCGTTGGCCGCGACGGCGTTGATCCAGCAGCCCAGCCGATGGCCCGAGAAGTGCTCGATGCCGCTGTCGCCCGCCAGGTCGTAGTAGCTGGTGAAGCCGGAGCGCATGAACAGCGTGTTGACGTTGGCCGACACCGCGCCGCAGTGGTGGCCCGGGCGGTAGAACTCCCAGACCGACGGCTCGCCGGTGAACGGCTGCGGGCGCATCCGTTGCTCGCCCGTCTTCAGGTCGAACGCCCACGGTTCGGCCATGATCCACGGGCCGACGACGAGCGGGCGATGCCGGTAGTTGCAGTCCTTGGCCCACAACACCGACCCGTCCATGGCGTTTAACACCTCGATGCGCCGGCGCGAGAATTCCCCGGCCATGAACTGCTCCCAATGGTGCGCGTTGGCGTTCGCGCCATACAGCGCCAACGCGCCGTTGGAGTAGGCGGCGCACAACTCGCCCCCGCCGATGCCGACGTGGCTGATGTTGGTCACTTCGACGGGCTTTTCCCAGACGGCCTTGCCCGTCTTCAGGTCCAGCGCCGTGGCCATCCGCGCGTCCAGTTTCTTCAGGGCGGCCTCGGCCTTCTGCTGCTCCTCGGCGGTTAAGTCCTTGAGGGGCGCCTTGTCCTGCCCCAGCAGGGCCTGGCGCTGCTCCTCGCGGATCGAACTGTCGACGAAGAACATGCGCCCCTCGCCGAGGGCGATGGTGAGGTCCATGATGTTTTGCCCGCGATGCATCCACGCTAGTTTGCCGCTGTCAGCGTCGAGGGCGAAGACCGCGTCGGATTCTGGAGGCGCATTCGCCCCCGCCGCCGTCGGCGGCGCCATGCTGCCGAAGACTTTGCCGTCGGCGTAGGCCATGTAGACCCACTGATGGGGCTGGCCGTCCGGCGCGGCGGGAAGGGGATAGGTGTTCTTCGGCTCGCCGGTGGCTTGATCGAGCCGCACGCATTCCTTGGCGGTCCCGACGAACAAACTGTCGTCGGACAGCGCGAGGTTGCCCGGCTCGGCGACCATGCGGTCACGACTGGCCTCGGGCATGTCCCGTTTCCACAGCAACAGGCCGTTGTAGGCGTCGTAGGCCATGACGACCCCCGCGCCCTGCACGAACATGCGGCCGTTCATCGACACCGGCGCCGGGGCCTTGTTGTGGCGGTTGATCATGTCGGTCTGCCCGGGTTCGCCATACCAGAGGAGGCGCAATGGGGCGCGCACGATCTGGTCGTCGCCGCACGCGGTGTTGCCCGGTTCAGCGTATTCGCTTGTCCACTTCCCCGCGCCCGGGAGAGCCGGGCGTTTCATGACCGCCCACTTGCCGCCTTCCTCGGGGTCGGTGATCACCGAGCAGCGCCCGAAGCCCAGGCCTTCGATCCATTTGCTCAGCGCCGCTTCGTCCAGACTCTGTCGGGCAGCCGGCGGCGCGCCCTTCGGGATGCCCACGCAGGCCACGCCGCCGCACGGCCGCAGGCAGCGCGCGATGGCCCCCGGGTCCGCGGGCAGTTGGCCGTTGGCGATCGCCGAATCGCAAACGATGAGGTTGGCGAAGTAATTGGCATAGGGAAGCTTCGACGGGTCGCCCTGATCGACGCAGACGCGCCCGCCATACAGCCCGGCGGCGGAGAGGGCCTTGCGCGCCGCGTCGACTTTCGCCGCGTCCGATTCGATGGCGTAAATCCGCAAGTCGGTCGCCTTGGCCAGCTCATAGGCCAGCCGGCTGGCTTCTCCGCCGAGGACCAAGGCAAAGCCTTCGGTGACGCCGGCGTTTTTGACGATGGCCTTGGCGGATTCGGCGTAAACGGGCGTCAACGCGTCGGCGGGATAGGGGTTCTCGACCGGCTTGGCCTGCGGGGCCGCGGCGGGGGCCTGTCCGGCGGGGCCGAAGCAGAGAATCTCGCCCTTGTCGGTGCTGACGTAGAGGCGCCCGCCCGAAACGGCCAAGCCGCTGGCGCGCCCGTTGACCTTGGCCGACCACGCCGGCGCGCCGGTGGCGGCGTCGAACGCGGAGACCTCGCCGTCGCCGCCGGCGACGAGCAAGCAGGCGCTTGCGCCGTCCCGCTTGCCGGCCAGAATCATCGACGCCTCGCACGAACTGGGAACGCGCCACCGCACCGCCGTTTGCAGGTCGGGCTTGCCCTGGGCTTTGGCGGCGGCCTGGGCCTGCTCCGACTGCGTGGCGATTTGGTCGAACTTCGCCTGTTCGGCGGCGAGCGTTTTCTGGATCGCCTCCAGTTGCGCCTCGCATTCCTGGCAGTCCTGGCTGGCCTCCTTGAACTCCGCCGTGGTGGTCTTGCCGGCAGCGGCCAGGTTCCTCAACCGCGCCTGGGCGTCGGCCAGCTTCTGCTTGGTCTCCTCGAGTTGCTGTTGCGCCGCCTGGGGAGCCTTCTCCGCCGAAGCCGCCGCTTCCTCGCCGGGTTCCTCGGCATCGGAGTCCTCAGCCGCGGGTTTTGCGGCGGCGGCGTTTTCCGCGGCCGGCTTCGAGGCGGCCGGTTTCGCCCCCGCTTTCTTGCCGGCTTTTTTGGCGCCGCCTTTTCCGCCGGCGGCCTTCGCGCCGGCGCCGGTGGGGGCGGGCTCGCCGGCCGCTTCGGCTTTCTTGGCTTTGTTGGCCGTTTTGTTGGCCTTGACCTTCTCGGCATATTGCTTGGGCAGTTCGCGGCTGGCCTCGGCGTAGGCCGGACGGTTGACGCCGGCGATCTCGGTTCCCGTGGCCATGTAGGCGTCGTCGCCCGAGATCACCAAGCGCCGACCGGGGAACCAGGCGAAGCCCGACTTGCCCGTCTCCTGGTTCACCGCGACGATCAGATGCGTGCCCGTGTAGATCTGGCCGTCGGCCAGCAACGCGTACACCCCGCCGACGATCCCCCCGGCCGCGGCGTCTCGCCAACCCAAGCGGGGCTGAACGAGCCAATCGCCGTCGTCGCGGTGAAACGCCGCCGGCATGCCGCGCCCGGACGGCACGAAAATCTCTTTGGCCGAGGCCAGCAGGTAGCCCTGCGGCGAGAAGTCGAGTTGGCCCGCGCTTCTCTCGGCGATCGTGTCGTTCTTCCAGAGGAATTTCCCGTCCTTCGCGTCGACGGCGCACAGCATCAGCCCCTCGTGCGGGAAGACGCCGGCGGCGAAGTAGGCCACCCCGCCATCGACCAGCACGCCCGTGCGCAACGGCCAGCGCGAGACCATGTAGCCATTGCCCAGGATGCGCTCCCCGTTCGGAGCGGGGCTGACTTTCCAGAGGAGTTTCCCGTCTTTGGCGTCGACGCAGTAGGCGCAGCCGTCGTCGGAGCCGAAGTAGCACTTCCCGTCGACGACCATCGGCGAGAAGCGCACCGGCCCTTCGGTGAAGAAGGTCCACTGCTCCTTTCCGCTGGCTGCGTCCAACGCGCGCACCGTGTTGTCCGACGACGAGCCGAAGTAGAGGGTCCCGCCGGCGACTGCGACCTGAAACGCCTCGTCGAACGCCACCCGGTTGAGCAGCTGCTTGCCTTCGAGTTTGCGGTTCGGCTCCGGACTCCACGCCGGGCTGGGTGGGAACGGCGCCTTGTAGCTCCAGAGTTGCGTCAGAGGCGCGGCCAGCGATTCGGCGCTGACGCCGCTGCGCGCGGCGTCGTGCTGGTACGTCGGCCAGTCCTCGGCGAAGCCAACGACGGCGCCGAGCAAGCAAACCAGCGCGCACAGGCAGACGGTCCAACGAGACACGATGGTCGATTTCATGGACGGGAACCCCTTGGACGGATTTGACGACCCATACCAACAGCCTGGGAAACCATACAATCAATGACATGCCGCGCGGGTTTCGTCAACGGCAACGGAGCAGAAGAGAGGGGGGATTTCTCGAAACCGGAAAATGCGGTGGACACTCTCCGCGATTCGGCGCGCTCGTGCGCTTGAGGCCGCCCGCTCCCTGGCGATCGCCAAATTCGCTCTTCCCTGTCGGCGAATCGCGCGCCAAGATGCCCGCATGTCGAATCCTGAATCTCCCGACACCGGTGGGGCGCGAGGCGGAAGGCGGAAGGACCGTATCCGCTATGCGATCGCCCTGACAATCACGGCGGCGGCGTTCGTGGTTTTGTTTCACACCGCGCCGCGAACCTGGGAGGCGCTGGCCCATCCAAATTGGCCGATTCTGGCGGGCGCGGTGGCGTTGACGGCGCTGTTCCCGTTTTGCATGGCGCTGCGCTGGGCCGCGGTGTTGTGGGCGGTGGATTGCCCGGCGCCGTATCGCGAAACGCTGTGGATCACAATGGGCGCCTGGCCGCTGGGCACGGTGACGCCGTCGAAGGCGGGCGACCTGGCCAAGGCGTTCTGCGTGCGCGATCGCGCGGCGCTGCCGGTCGGGTTGGGCAGCGTGGTGATGGAGCGCGCCTTGGATGTAATCACGCTCCTGCTCTTCTCGCTGTTCGGCGCCATGGCCCTGCGATGGTGGAGCGTGGCCGGCTTGGCCGCGGCCGGGCTGTGCGCGGCGGCGGCGGGATGGACGGCGGTGGCGCACGGATGGCGCTTGCCGCTGGGGCGGAAGTGGTCGGAACGGCTTGAACGATTCGGCCAGACTTCGCGCGCCCTGGTTCGGCGTCCGCGCTACCTGGCGCTTTCGACCGCGGGCGCGGCGCTCAACTGGCTGTTCTCCATCTGGCAAACGCAGTTGCTGTATCACGCCTTCGGCGCGCGCCCGTCGTTCCTTTACGTGTGCGCGGCGCTGCCGGTGGCGATCTTCATCGGCCTGCTGCCGGCGACGGTGGCGGGGATGGGCACGCGCGACGGGGCGCTGATCGCCCTCTTCGCGCGAATCGGCATCGCCGCCCCAGTCAGCCTTTCGGTCGGCATCTGGTATTCCCTCGCCGGCTATTGGCTGCCTTCGCTGGCGGGGATTCCGTTCATGGTGAGGCTGGTGAGGAGGATGAAGTGAAGAGTGCGGAGTGCGGAATGAACAATCCGAAATAGTAATGGTGCAACCAACACATTCTACCACGAATGAACACGAATAGACACCAATAACGGCAACCTGCCGTGTTTCCCCGAAGGGGAACCATATGAATAGCCGTGGGCGTCAGCCCACGGAACGACGGCCACACCGAGATCGACCCTGACGGGGTCGAACTATGCCGCGGGCCCGCTGTTCAACCCCGCCAGGGTTGAGAGGCGTGGGGCCGCGTTTCCGTGGGCTGACGCCCACGGCTATTCACATTCTTCCCCTTCGGGGAACGTTACGAATCCGCGACCTTGGGGGAACCCTACGAATCCGCGATCGTCGGGAAACCCTACGGCGCCGCGAATGTACCTCTCCGCGGGTAAGCTTGGGTCGCCTCACCCCGTATTCGGCGATCCACACTCCGCACCCCGCAGCCCGCGCGTCGCGCTCGTTGCTTGTCGCTCCGGACCCAGACCTCCGCACTCCGCACTCCGCACTTCTCACTCCAACTTCGTCTTGCACTGCGACACCGGGACGGCTTTGACCGAGACCTCGGGATACGCCGCCAGTTTCTTGGCCGTCAGGTCGCGCGGCGGACCGTTGCGATACAGGTCCACGGTCGAGCCGTCGTGACGGCGAACCACGATGTTGTCGAGGTAGAAGAGATACCGCGCTTCGGCCTCGCCGGTCACGACCAGCCGGGCGGCGCTGATCATCGCCGGGCACATGTTCGCCAAGCCGATGAGGCGCGTGGCCCACTTCCCGTTCGCCTGGGGAAAGCCGGCGGCGCCCCCTTGCAGCGTCCCGTATTGGTCGACCGCCTGGCAGGGCGTGAACGAACTCGTGGCCTTCTTCTTGCCCTTGGCGCCTGCTCCCGCCGCTTTGGCTCCCGCCTTCTTCTGTCCGGCCTTGGCGCCTTTCGCCGGGGGCGGAGTCGCGCCCTCGGCCCCTTCGGATTCCTCCTTCTGGTCCTCGTCGGACGCGGCGGCCGGCTTGGTCGTCGGTTCGACGCCCGGCGGGAAGAAGCCGGGGAAGAATCCCTCGGGATACGGCGAGGGCGTGCCGCGGGCGACGTCGATCAGGAAGCCGCCTTCGGTCGAGCCTTCGGCCACCAGCATGTCGTATTGCAGCACGTCGCCGGGGTGCATCTGGAAAGCCTCCGCCGCCACGCCCAGAAAGAACGTCAGCGGCTCGCCCTTGCCGCCGGCCTTGCGATGGATTCGCACTTCGAGCGCGTCGCCTTCGGGCGCGGGCCTGGGCATGGGATCGAGGCGAACGGGAACGTGCGACGGATGGCAGGGGACCGAGGCCATCCACGCGTTCATCTGGTCTTCGAGCTTCCTGGCCGCGTCCGGTTGTTCGTCGAGGACGTTCTTGGTTTCCGACGGATCGGCCTGGAGGTCGTAGAGTTCCTTGTGGTCGCGCCAGCGCAGGAGTTTGTATTGCGCGGTGCGGATCGCGTCGTAATTGTTCCAGATCCAGCAACGGAATTGGCGCGGCGAGGGCGCCCCCTCGCGCAGGACCGCGGAGACATCGAAGCCGTCGAGCGGCGGCCCGTCCGGCCGCTTGGCGCCGGCCAGCGCCAGCAGCGTCGAGTGCAGGTCGTCGACCGACAGGAACTCCGCCGTGCGTTTCCTCGCCGGCAGATGGTTCGGCCAGCGGATGGCCGCCGGGGTGCGCAGGCCGCCTTCCCACAGCGTGTGCTTGCCGCCGCGGTAGGGGAGGTTGTTGCCGATGGGCGGGGCGCCGTTGTCGCTGCCGAAGAAGACGATGGTGTCGTCGGCCAGTCCCTTCTCTTCGAGGGCCTTGAGGATTGCGCCGACCGCGTCGTCCAGCGCGATGATCATGGCCGAGTAGACGCGCTGCTCCTCGTCCTGGATGTCGGGCGAAACCCGCTTGAGATACTCCTCGGAAGCCTGCGTTGGGGCGTGCACGGCGGTGAACGGAACGTAGAGGAAGAACGGCTTCTCGCCGCCATGGGATTGCAGGTATTGGACGGCGTGGTTGCGGATGAGGTCGGTGTTGTAGCCCTCTTCGACAAGCGGCTTTTGGTTCAATTCCCAATCGTAATAGCCGCGATTGGTCATCCGGGTGAAGTAATCGACCGCCGCGCCGAAGTTGCCGTAGGCCAGGTCGAAGCCCTGCTCGTTCGGCGTGGGATGGAAGCCCAGGTGCCACTTGCCGAGGATCGCCGTTTCATAGCCGTTGGCTTCGAAGGCTTCGCCAAGGGTCAACTCGCCGGCGGCCAGCGTTTCGCCCGTGTCGGCGTTGATGGTGTTTGGGGTGACGCCTGTGCGGATGCAGTTGCGCCCGGTGAGGAGGCAGGAGCGCGTGGGCGAGCAGACGGGCTGGACGGTGAAGCAGGCGAGTTCGAGGCTCGACTGGAAGAAACCATCGATGTTCGGCGTCGGGGTCTTGCCGTCGTGCAGGCTGATGTCGCCCCAGCCCAGGTCGTCGGCCAGGATGACGAGGACGTTGGGGCGTTTCGGCGCCTGGCTCCACGCCGCGCGCGATGCGGGCCAGGCCAGCGCGGCCGCGCCCGCGCCGAGGCGGGCGAGCAGTTGACGGCGGGTCAGACGATGGGAATGCGCAGACGTTTGGGGCATGGGGATGGGGTCGTCCTTTCAGGAATGTCCCTTTCACGCCGCGATGACGACGCCTTCGCGGCGGGCGATCTCCAGGATCGGGCGGTTGGTGTCGTTCTCCCATTCGCGCTCCCCGCAGGGGATGGGTTCGATGCGCGAGTCGGTCTTGGCGCGCAATTCCCAAAGTGTCAGGAGCAGACGACGATCCGTCAAGTCGTCGAGCTCGGGGGCGATGACCACCAAGTCGATGTCGCTCCATTCATTCGCCTCGCCCCGCGCATACGAACCGAAAACCACGCCTTGGCGGGCGCGGATGCCGGCTTGGCGAACCGCCTCCAGGTAACGTCGCACCACTAATTGAATAGGTTCCGCAACCATGTCGGGATCTCCCGGCACTCACGAAATCCCGTGTCCGCCTCTTCCCGCGAAGGCAGAAGCCGGCGGAATTCCGGGTAGCGGCCTTCCAGGCAATACTCCTGAAACCGAGCAAGAAAGGCGCTTTGCGCCCCCGTAGGGTTGAGTTCGCCGAGCTCCGCAAGGCGCAAGAGATTGTGCGTCTTCGGAGGAACGCCGCCGACTTGGCGGGCAACGTGCGCCTTGAGCATTTTCTCCACAGCCAACTCCGCGAAAAAGAGCGCATGGCGAAATCGCCCTTTCTGAAGCAGTTCCTCGGCCAGTTCCATCTCCTCTTCCGCGCCGTCGCGCCAATAAGCGATTTGCTTCTGAATGTCCATCGGGCCGCCACCCTCGCGTTCGTTTCGCGTCATGCTCCACGGGCAAAGGGGATAAATCAAGTCGAACGACCGCAAGAACCGACCAAGACGCTGGCGCTCCCGCGAACCGCGGAACTGCCGGCTGGACAGCCGGCGCTGCCCGGCCGACAATTCAAACGTCCATCGAAAAGGGACGCGTCGATGGACTCGGTGAACGCGCACTGCGCGTGAGATTGGCTCGCCGTCGATGGGAAGACGCGGATTCAGGCCGAACCCTTCCTCACCCCTTCGTCGACGGCGGCGCCGCGCTGCCCATTCGCCCGCCCGCCGCGCCGCAGCAATGTTTGTATTTCTTGCCGCTGCCGCACGGGCACGGTTCGTTGCGTCCGACCTTGGGCGCCTCGCGCCGGTAGGTGACGCCCTTGGGCCGCTCGGGCCGGTTCTCGGCGATGGCCTGCTGGCGCGCCTGATCCGGCGACTGGTTCGGGTCGAATTCCTGTTTCTGGAACGACAGGTTGAGCGGCCCGCCGGGGGCTTCCTGAATCAGGGTGGCCTTGTAGAGGTGGGAGAAGACCTGCTTGTTGATGCCGTACATCAACTCCTCGAACATCAGCGTGGCTTCGCGTTGGTATTCGGTCAGCGGGTTCAATTGCGCGTACGACCGCAGATGGATGCCCTCGCGCAATTCGTCGATGGCCAGCAGGTGGTCGCGCCAGTTTTCGTCGATGGTCCGCAGGATGAGGTAGCGCGCGATGTCGCGGTGCAATTGCTCGCCGAAGATCTCGTTCTTGAAATCGTAGGTCTTTTCCACTCGAGGCATCAGCGCGGCGACGTAGTCTTCGGAATCGTCGAAGTGTCGCGGATCGATGTCGTCGATTTCGAGGAACGGAATGGCCCGCTTCACCCACAGGCGGAACCCCTCGAGATCCCAGGAGGCAGAATCGTTCGGCGATTTCTCGTTGGCGAACTTCCGCAGTTCGGCGGCCAGGGCGTCGTACGAGAGATTGAGCACGGCGGACTTGATTTCCAGGCCTTCGAGCACCTGGCGGCGGAGCCCATAAATGGCTTCGCGCTGCTTGTTCATCACGTTGTCGTATTCCAGGGTGCGCTTGCGGATCTCGAAGTGCCACTCCTCGACGCGCTTCTGCGCCTTGGTGATGGCGCGGGTGACGAACGGGTGCTCGATCGGCTCGCCTTCCTCCATGCCCAGCTTCTGCATGATCCCGGCGATGCGATCCGAGCCGAACTTGCGCATCAGGTCGTCTTCCAACGACAGGAAGAAGCGGCTGGCGCCCGGGTCGCCCTGGCGCCCGGAGCGCCCGCGCAGTTGGCGGTCGATGCGCCGGGCGTCGTGCCGCTCCGTGCCGACGATCTGCAAGCCGGCCGGCCAGTCCGTTTTGTAGATTTCGCAATGGCGCGACTCCGTGACGCCGGGGCCCAGTTTGATGTCCGTGCCGCGGCCGGCCATGTTGGTGGCGATGGTCACCTGGCCCGGCTGGCCGGCGTAGCTGACGATCTCGGCTTCCTTCTGGTGGTACTTGGCGTTGAGCACGTTGTGCGAGATGGCCTTGCGGCGCAGCATGCGGCTGAGCGTTTCGGAGACTTCGACGCTGACCGTGCCGACGAGGATGGGCAGTTTCATCCGGTGCAGCCGCTCGATCTCGTCGATGATGGCGTTGAACTTCTCGCGCCGTGTCCGATAAATGACGTCGTCGAAATCCTTGCGGATGACGGGCCGGTTCGTCGGGATGACCACCACGTCCATCTTGTATGTGTGCGCGAACTCGCCGGCTTCGGTCTCGGCGGTGCCGGTCATGCCCGCCAGCTTCTTGTACATGCGGAAGTAGTTCTGCAACGTGACCGTCGCCAGCGTCTGCGTCTCGCGCTCGATCTGCACGTTCTCCTTGGCTTCCAACGCCTGGTGCAGGCCGTCGGTGAAGCGCCGGCCGGGCTGGAGGCGGCCGGTGAACTCGTCGACGATGATGACTTTGTTGTCCTGGACGACGTATTCGACGTCTTTCTCGAAGAGCATATAGGCGCGCAGCAGTTGCGAAATGTTGTGCAGTTCCTCGGCCTTCACCTCGTGGCGCTCGTGCATTTGCTGCTTGAGGACCTCGCCCGCCTGCGCCACGAGCCCCCGCAGGCTGGCCAGCTCTTCCGGCGTGAACTCGCCGTCGTGCCGCAGTTTTTCCACGAAGTCCGCGTAGGCGACCCCGGTCTGCTTCTCTTCCTCCTCCAGGCGCGCGGCCAACGCCGCCCGCTCCTCCGCGTTCAGCTCCCCGGACGCGGCGGAGTCGGCCCCCCCGTCTTCCAGGAATTTGGGCAGCAGGGGGTTGTGGCGCGACTCGATCTTCTCGGTGGCTTCGACCAGGTCGTCCAGGACGAAGTAGTCGGGGTCGGACGGCGAAAGCGCGTGGCGGCCCTTTTCCATCAGGTCGATCGTCCCGCCTTTCTCGTCGATGACGAAATACAGTTCCTCCTCGACGCGGAAGAGTGGATCGGCTTCGGCCTGCGCCGCGCTCTTGACGTTCTTCTTGAACAGGATGTGGTCGTTCTCCACTTTCAGGATCATTCGCTGCAGGCGCGGCTCGACGCGCAGTTTCATGAACCGGCGGTTCTTCGGTCCGCCCAGGTGGCATTGGAACAGCCGGAGGCCGGCTTCGTAGGAGCTCTCGTCCTTTTTCAGCTCGGCTTCGGCCTCGTTGAGGAACCGCGTCAGCAGCGCCGTCTGTTTGTGCACCAGTTCGACGACCAACGGCTTGATGGTGTCGAAGCGGTGGGTCGCGCGGTCGACCGCGCCGGAGATGATCAGCGGGGTGCGCGCCTCGTCGATCAGGATGCTGTCGACCTCGTCGACGATGGCGTAGTGATGGCCGTGGCGTACGAAGTCGACGCGCACGTGCACCCGCCCGGGCGCGACGTTCCGCGCGTTCTTCAGCACGTCGGCAATCCGCGAGGACCGTCCGTCCAGCGACGCGCGCAGCCCCTCTTCATCCTCATCCGCGATTTTCACGTGAAACGAATCGACGCCAAAGCGTCCGCCAAAGCGCTCCAGAAGACTGTTGAGGCGCGCAGGGTCGACATCGAGCGTGACGGCGTAGGGAAGGGCTTCGACGAGCTGCGCGCCGTTCTCCCCCGACCACGTCTGCAACTCGTTGATCAGCTCCGCGGATTGCCAGCACGCGGAGTTCTGCACGAGGTACTCGGGGCGCGTGGCCATGTTTTCGCGCAGGTAGTCGAAGCCGAACTCGTTGGCCGTGCCGTAGGTGATGTCGGCGCCGTAGGCCTCGCGCCGCAGGCCGGGGTCCATGTCCGTCTGGATGCAGCCGACCCGCACGCCCAGCATCCCGAAGATTGGGCCGTTCCATTCGGCGTCGCGGCGGGCCAGGAAGTCGTTGTGGGTGACCAGGTGACAGCCGCGCCCCTCCAGCGCGTTGAGGTACAAGGGCAGGATCGCCACCAGGGTTTTGCCTTCGCCGGTGGCCATTTCGGCGATCTTGCCTTCGTGCAGGACGACGCCGCCCATCAACTGCACGTCGAACGGCACCATGTTCCACTGGATCTCAATGCCGGCGGCCGACCAGGTCTGGCCGCACTTGCGCTTGCAGGCCTGCTTGACGGCGGCGTAGGCCTCGGGCAGCAGGTCGTTGAGCGTCTCGCCGGCGGCGAGGCGACGGCGGAACTCCGGCGTTTTGGCCGCCAGTTCCTCGTCGCTCAGCGACTCGAATTGCTCGTAGAACGCGTTGATCTTGGCGACGTTCGTATGCAGGCGGCGGACCTCCCGCCGGTTCTTGTCGCCAAACAACGCCTTGAGAACCCAACCGATCATGCGCGCGTCTTTCCTTTGAAGTCGGGCCGGCGCCCGCTCCTTGCCCGCGTCCCCAGCGCCCGCCTCGGCGGCGCGCAAGGTCTCCACCCTTCAAAGTATGAGGGAGAACCGACCCTGTGTCAATCCGGGGCGAAGGCGCAAGAGCGCGTCGGGGCCCAACGCGGCGCCAGCTTGGCCGCTTCGATCAGGATCGTCTGCAGGTGTTTGTTGCGCCGCCTGCGGGGTCGGCGATCTTCCCCGCGTCGATCCGGTCGGTCTTCTTTTTCGACGCCGCGATGGCCCGGAGCATCGCCGGATGCGCCACCTTCAACTCCTCGGCATACGGACTAAGAAACTCATAGATCCATCCTGTGAACAGCGTCGCCTCCAACCCTCCAATCCACGGCCGGTCCAGCGACCGAACCCACCGCCCCAGATCCGCCCGCGTCGCCGCCCGCGTTCCTTGCCACACCACCATTCCGTCCGCCTCTTTCACGCACACCGCGATTGTCTTCTCGTGCACGTCCAGCCCGATGGAGTGCCGTTCGTTCATGGGAATCCTCCTGCTCTGGTTTGTGCGCCAACACATACGGTTGGGCTCACCCACTCTAGCCATCGGGAGGGTTCCCACCCAAGGCGCTTAGGCATTCAAACAGCGACTCATGGCCCCGCGGGTCACCCGGAAACGGATGAATAGCAGGCCAGTTCTGCCGAGGCTGGCTTTGGCTGGGCCGAGCGGCATCCAGTCCACCCCGGACGCAGTCCCCGAGCCTGTCGAGGGGCAGGGAGGACCTACTCGGATTCTCGGAGCACGACAACGGCTAAAGCCGTCACTCCGAACTGAGCCAGGGGAACTCTTTTGGGGCGGGGATGTCAAACGGCTAAGGCGTTGATGTAGTCCCGTATGGCAAACAGGCCTTGAGCGCCTCCCCTGGACTCGTCAAAAGGAGATTCCGATGAAACTTCACGGTCCATTCGCTTCCACGGCTGTCGCTGTCTTTTTGTTCCTGGCATCCAAAGCTCTGGCCCTCGGCATCCTCGTGCCGACCGATCAGTCGGTCGGGCCGCTGCAACTGACGCGCCACGAGGTCCAGGCCGACATCGACCACCAGGTGGCGCGCACCAAGATCACTCAAGTCTTCCATAACAACGTCGATCGCGCGCTGGAGGCTTACTACCTGCTGCCCGTGCCGAAAGGGGCGCAAGTCACCGATTTCACCCTCTACATCGACGGACGCCCCGTGAAGGCCGAGGTCATGGAGCGCGAGCAGGCGCGCGCGATCTACGAGGACATCGTGCGGCGCATGCGCGATCCGGGGCTGATGGAGTACATGGATCAGAACCTCATGCGGGTGCGCATCTTCCCCGTCCCGGC
>JAPLSS010000154.1 GCA_026398515.1 Candidatus Sumerlaeota bacterium
GGCGAGGTAGGCGGCCGCCATCCGCGCGCAATGCTCTTCGCCCAGCGCCTTCAATCCATCGGTGAAGCGTTCGGGCGAAGCCGTCGAAGCCGCCAGACGACTCTCCAGGCCGTCGCGCACGCCGTTGGCGATCTCCGGCCCCAGCCCCAGGGCGCGCGCGATCTCATCGTAGCGCTCGACGACCCGCTGGGCCGGCTTCTCGGCCTTCCCATGCTTGAGGAACTCCTCGGCGACTGCGATCAGCAGGTCGGTCACCTTCGTGTCGCCGGCGGAGCGCTTGCCCGGTGCCGAGAGGGCCGCGAGGCGCCGCTCCGGGTCGGCCAGGATGATGTCGCAGGCCCTGCGGATCTGGTCGGCCGACGCCAGCGAGGTGCCGCCGAATTTGCAGACTTTCAACCCCATGCGCGTTTCTCCCGCGGGAATAGAGTGGCAAACGCTTCCAAAGGGAGAACACTACGGGGGCGGAACAATGACGGCGTCTCATTATTCCGCCCCCGTAGTGTTCCGCCTTCGTCTTTTGCTCCAGCGCCTAATCAATCCACGGATCTTTCTTCTCGTCTTCCGGCTTCGGCTTGGCCGGCGCTTCCGGCGCGGCGCCCCGGGGCGGCTCGCCCGCGGCGCCCTTGCCGCGCAGCAGCGACATCTGCAATTCCACTTCGCGCAACGAGTGCTTCTTCGGCTTGGGCGTTCCTCCTAGATTTTCAAACATCAACTTCAGGTTTTTCTGGAGGCGGCTCGGCGGGAACGGCTTCGTCAGGTAGAGCGACGCGCCCAGCGAATAGCCGTACTTCTGGTCCTTGATCGCCCCCTTGGCCGTCAGGAACACCACCGGGATGGCGCGGTACGCCGGCTTCTTGCGCATGAACTCCATCAACTGGAAGCCGCTGACCTTCGGCATCATCACGTCGAGGATCGCGAGGTCCGGTTCCAGGATGTCCAGCGCGTCCAGCGCGTGCGTCGGATCGGCGAGCGTGAAAACGTCGTATTCCTCTTGCAGGGTCAACCGGATCAGATCGAGGGTGTCTTCGTTGTCGTCGACAACCAGGATTCGCCATCGGTCCATTGGTCAGCCCTCTCCGCGCCGGCCCCCGGGAACGGGCCGCCCGCGTCCGCGAAACGATGCAGGAAACACGCCTGTCTACGCCCCTTCAGCGCGGCGAGAAGTATCAAAGAGCCGCTCCGCGCAAGTCAACCGATTTTGCGGGGAGGCGGGAACGCGGAAGAGGCTGGAAAGCCTACGCCGCTCAACGGCTCCGCCCCAGATCCTCCTTGAAATCATGCGGCGCGGCATCCACAGTCTCGGCTGCGCTATCCGCCCATCCCGCAACCGACCCGAAGGAGCTGAAGACATGAAACCCGCCATGCTTTTTGTCTTTCTCCTCGTTCCCGGCGTTCTCCCCGCCGCCGAGTGGGAACTGGCCTGGTCCGACGAGTTTGATTCCGCCGGCCTTCCCGACAGCTCGAAATGGAACTACGAGGAGGGCTTCGTTCGCAACCAGGAACTGCAATACTACACCCGCGCCCGCCAAGAGAACGCGCGGGTGGAGGACGGCATGCTCGTCATCGAAGGCCGAAAGGAACGATACAAGAATCCAAAGTATAACCCCGCCTCGCAAAAGTGGCCCTCCAGCCGCGAGTATGCCGGATACACCGCCGCGAGCCTCACCACGCAAACCAAGGCCAGCTGGCGATACGGCCGCGTCGAAGTCCGGGCGAAGATCCCACAAGGCAAGGGCGTTTGGCCCGCGATCTGGATGCTTGGGGACAACATTGGGAAAGTCGGCTGGCCGGCCTGCGGCGAAATCGACATCATGGAGTTCGTCGGCAAAGACCCCAACCACGTTCACGCGACCGTGCACTACAAGATGGGGGGGAAACACCGTTCCAGCGGAAACAAGTTGCAAACGGAAACTCCCTACGCGGACTTTCATATCTATGCGATGGAGTGGCATCCCGATCGGATGGATTTCTTCTTCGACGACACGAAGTATCATACCTTCCAAATCGACGACGCGGGGACGGGGGACGACAATCCGTTCCGCAAGCCGAAGTATCTCATCCTCAACCTCGCCCTCGGCGGCAGTTGGGGCGGCGAGATGGACGACTCGGTTCTCCCGCAGAAGTTTCTGATTGACTATGTGAGGGTCTACAAATGAACAAGCCCGCCCCCAACCCCCAAAATGAACTCAAAGTCTTCATCGCCATCCGCGAATCGAAATGCGACGAATGCGGCGAAGATATGGGCCATCACCCCTGGATCACGCTGGAAGACAACGGCCGCCGCGCCCTCTGTCTGAGTTGTTCGGACTTGGACCACTTGGTCTACCTGCCCGCCGGCGACGCCGCCGTCACCCGCCGCGCGCGCAAATACTCCAAGCTCTCCGCCGTCGTCCTGAAATGGAGCCGCGCCCGCAAACGCTACGAGCGCCAGGGCCTGCTGGTCGAAAGCGAAGCCCTCGACCGCGCGGAACAGGAATGCGAGGCCGACGCGGACCAGCGCGAAGCCAGGCGCGAGCGCGCGGCCGAACGCCGCGCCGAGCTGGATCAAGCCTACGTCTCCCGCTTCGCCGCCCGCGTCCGCGAATTGTATCCCCGCTGTCTGGCCGGCCGCGAGCAGACCATCGCGGAACACGCCTGCCGCAAGTACAGCGGACGCGTCGGCCGGGGCGCCTCGGCCAAGGAGTTGGACGAAGACGCCGTCCGCCTCGCCGTCGCCGCCCACGTCCGCCACGCGGAAACGAACTACGACGAACTCCTCCTTCGCAACGTCCCCCGCCGCGAAGCCCGCGCCGAAGTGCGCGGGAAAGTGGGAGATGTCCTGAAGAATTGGCAGTAGGGCAGGGACGATGGGATGAAAATCCACTTGCGAAACCGTCAGCGTTTTCCATAATTTCACTGTATTCCTAAGCGGGCCGGCGGCAAAACGTTCGTCGCCGGCGGCGCAATCGCGGAGAAGATGACGTTGCGGCAGTGACCGGCGGAGTATACCATCTTGTCGGAATATGGACGATGGCTCGGAGGGCAAACCCATGGACGTAACGCTGCCGCTTGACAAGATGACGACCTCGGAGAAGCTGCGCGCGCTCGAACAGATTTGGGATGACCTCTGCCGTGGGGCCGAAGAGATCCCCTCGCCCGCTTGGCACGCCGACGTGCTTCGCGCGCGTGAGAAGCGTGTGAAGAAGGGCGAATCCCGGTTTGTGGACTGGGATGATGCCAAGCGCAGCATCCGAGACCGCGTTAGATGAGAATCGAGATTCTCGACGAGGCTCAGCAGGATCTGATCGACGGGTTCCGGTTCTATGAGAGCCAGGCCGAACGACTTGGCGACTACTTCCTGGATTCGCTCTTTTCCGATATTGACTCATTGCGGATGTACGCGGGCATTCATTCCGTTCATTTCGGCTATCACCGGCTTCTGTCCAAGCGGTTCCCTTTTGCTGTCTTTTATTCCGTCAAGCGCAAGACGGTCCGCGTCCACGCTGTTCTGGATTGCAGGCGGGATCCCGCGTGGATTGCGCGCCGGCTGAAGTAGACACGAAAGAAGCGGCTTCATTTTCCATTCAGATGCGCGCGAACTGCCGAGCCAGAAGGCGCAATGCTCAGCCCAACACCACCACAACGAAAGGAGCGGTCTCATGTACAGCTACGCGGGCGCGGCGGGGATGACGGTGGCGCAGGCGGGGGCGGAGGAGAGGGCGGCGTTTATCCGGCGGACGTACGCGCATCTGGCCGGGGCGGTGGCGGCGTTCGTCGGGTTGGAGTCGGTGCTGCTGAAATCGGCCCTGGCGCCGATCATGCTCCACTTCATCGCCGGCAACCAATATGGGTGGCTGATGATTCTGGGGGCCTTCATCCTGACGGGCTGGATGGCGCGGGGGCTGGCGGCCAACGTCGCCTCGCAGGCGGCGCAATACGTCGGCCTGGCAGTCTACGTCGTGGCCGAGGCCGTCATCTTCGTCCCGATCCTCTATATCGCCGTGTATTACTCGTCGCCCGGCCTTCTGCCCAATGCGGCCCTCCTGACGGGCGCGCTCTTTGCCGGGCTGACCATGACCGCGTTCACCACCCGGCGCGACTACTCCTCTTTGGGGGGTTTTCTGATGATCGGCGGGTTCGTCGCGCTCGGGCTGATCGTCTGCGGCGTCGTTTTCGGATTCGACCTCGGCCTGGGGTTCTCGGTGGCGATGGTCGCTCTGGCGGGCGCGGCGATCCTCTACGACACCTCCAAGCTGATCCATCGCTACTCGACGGACCAGCATGTGGCCGCGTCGCTGGAGCTCTTCGCGTCGGTGGCGCTGCTGTTCTGGTACGTGTTGAGGATTCTCATGCGCCTTTCGCGCCGATAGCGACGGGCGCAAGAGACGCATGAAACCCGGAAGACGCACAGGACCGAACCCTTACGGCCTAAAGGCCGCACTACGAACTTACATTCCCATCTCGAGGCACGTGCGGGCGATTTTTTCGATGGCGACCATATAGGCGGCCATGCGCAGGTCGGTGGCTTCGGGGCGTTCATCGAGCGCCGCGCGCATCTCTTCGTAGCCCTCGCGCATGGTGTCCTCCAGCCCCGAGCACACCAGGTCCAGCTCGCTCGCGCCGTGCTTGAGCCGGGCGGCGGCGCCGCGGGGGGTTTTCTTGCCGGTCATCGTCTCCATCATGTGGATGATGGTGTCGCCGCGCATGGCGTCCAAGTGCCTTTCCAGGCGGCCGAAGCGGATGTGCCAGATGTTCTTGACCCACTCGAAATACGAGACGATGACTCCGCCGGCGTTGAGATAGATGTCGGGGAGGATGGTCCGCCCCCGTTCGCGCAGGATGGCGTCGGCCTCGTAAGTAACCGGGCCGTTGGCGGCCTCGGCGATGAGGCGCGCCTCGATCCGGCCGGCGTTGCCCGAATGGATTTGGCCGTCGGTGGCGGCCGGCACGAGGATGTCGCATTTGCGCGCGAGGACCGCGGCTCCGTCCGGCGCGTGGCGCCCGTCGGGGAACCCCTTCACGCCACCCGTGTCGGCGAGATGCTCCTTGAGATTCTCGATGCTGAGGCCTTTTTCATTCATGATCGCCCCGTCGCGCTCGATGACGGCGACGATGCGCGCTCCGTCCTCTTCGCTGAGGAACTTCGCCGCGTAGTAGCCTACGTTTCCCAGGCCCTGAATCACAAACCGTTTGCCTTCCAGGCCGCCGTCGAGGCCGGCGCGCCGGACGTCCTCGCGGCGGGAGAAGAACTCGCGCAGGCCGTACTGCACGCCGCGCCCGGTGGCCGACAGCCGCCCCTCGATGCCGCCCTCGGAGACCGGCTTGCCGGTGACGCAGGCGATGGCGTTGATGTCGTCGGGATGGATCGACTTGTAGGCCTCGGCGATCCAGGCCATCTCGCGCGGGCCGGTGCCCATGTCCGGCGCGGGGACGTTGAGGCTGGGGTTGATCCAGTCGCGCCGCGTCAGTTCGCGGGCGAACCGTTTGGTGATCTGTTCGAGTTCCTCGACGCTGTAGTCGGCGGGATCGATGGCCAGGCCGCCTTTCGATCCGCCGAAGGGGACGTTGACCAGCGCGCATTTGAACGACATGAGCGCCGCCAACGCCTCGACTTCCTGCTGGTCGACGACCGGGGAGAAGCGGATGCCCCCCTTGGCCGGCAGCCGATGCTCGCTGTGGGCCGCGCGCCAAC
>JAPLSS010000716.1 GCA_026398515.1 Candidatus Sumerlaeota bacterium
TCTACCCGAGGCCGTAGGGGAATACGGAGTGCGGAGTGCGGAGTGCAGAGTTCGGAATGCGGAGTGCGGAATTGAGGAATGCGGAATGCGGAATGCGGAATGCGGAATGAAAAACGAAGTTCGGGCGGGATTGCGAAACACTGCCGTGGCACCGGCTTGCCTGGCAGGCCGAGCCCGTCGGGACTGGTTTTTTCTTCCTTCTTCATTCCGCATTCCGCATTCCGCATTCTTGCCTCGCCGCTCCGAGCGCGGCTCCACGTTCTTGATTGTGCTGTCGATCCTGACGCTGCTGGTGCTGACCGCGGCGACGCTCACGTACACCACCGGGCTGGAGCTGCGCGCCTCGGGCAACTACGGCGAGGCGGTTCAAGCCCGCATGGCGGCCCTGACGGGGCTGCCCACCGCCGCCAGCGCCCTCGAAAGCCGGCGCAGTTTGGCCGTGGCCTACAATCAGCGCTGGGCGAACGCGGCCGAAGCCTCGTCGCGCCAAGCGGCCCAGGCGGCGGCGGCGGATCGGTCCAGCTCGCCCGACAGCGCCCGTGACGCCAATTCGCAGGGGCCGCGGCTCGATTGGACGCACGCCTCGCAGGCGTTCGTGAATATTGAAGACGAGGGCGGGAAATTGGCCCTCAACACACTGGCCGCGGACGCGCGGACCCGCGCCGATTCCACGCAGGAGGAGCTGCCCACGCCGGCCAGCCGCTTCGATGAGCAGGATTTGCGCGATCTGATTCAGCGCGTGGCCGCCAATCGGGACCTGCAGGGCGTGGCGCCGGACCAGCTGGCCGCGGCGGTCCACGCGCGCCTGTTCGGGGCCGATGGACAACTCGGCGGGGTCGGCGGGGTCCTGAACCTGCCGCGCCAGCAGCGCCTGTCGCAATCCCCCCGGGCCGACCTGCTTCCCGGCGACCCCCGCTACCCGCCCAGCGGCGACGATCTGCCGTTCGTGTCGCTGGACCAACTGCTGACCCTGCCGGGCATGCCGCAAGACTCGGACGCCGCGCGCCAGGCGCTGAAGGCGCTGTCCGCCGCGCTCACCGTTTTTTCGCAGACGCGCTTGTGCTACGAAGCCGACGGGGAGTTGTACGACTGCCTCGATCCGAACACCGCCAGCGCCGAGGACATGCTCGCCGCGCTCCAGCGCGTCTATCCCGAACTGGACGAGACGGCGCTGAAGCAGTGGATCGTCAACGTGATCGACTGGCGCGACGCCGACAGCACGCCGGCGCAGTTTCCCGGGGCGCAAAGCCTGACGCCCATCCTCGGGGTGGAGCGCACGCCCTACCTCAACGAAGTCTGGCCCGATTCGACCACCTCGGCCGCCGATGGCGACGACGGCCAGTATTTCGAACTCTACAATCCGTACGACGAGGCCATTTCGCTCCAGGGATGGTCGGTCCGCATCGGCGGGGCGGGCCATACCGTCATTCTCCAGGGGCAGATTGAGGCGCACGGCTTCGTCGTCGTGACCGACGACTTGAACGGGACCTCCAAGGCCGGGCGCGACGCCGTGGATCCGATCTATGGGTGTTTCCTGAACTACTTTGGGACCGTCGGCGACGGCGTGGATCGAAGAATCCAGGAAGACCCGGACATGGACCTGCCCAACGGCGGCGCCACGCTCTTCCTCCACAACGAACGCGGCGATCTGGTCGACTACTTCCCGTACGGCGCGGACGCCTCGGCCGGCGGGGCGAAACTCAGCGCGCAACGCGCCGACCCGCGGGCGCGCTCGTATGAGCGGCTGCGCTGCACGCCGCTGGCCCGCAACGCCAATGATCAGACGAGCGCGGAGGATTTCGCCGCCAATCCGTTGCGCGACAAGCCCTTCGCCACCCCCGCCGGCCTGTTCAACGTCTTCGTCGACGCGGCGCCGCCCTCCGGTCAGACCTCCGATCAGACCGCCGATCAGACCGCCGAGGGCGCGCTCTTGTATCCTCGGCTGCGCGATTCGCAGAGCGGGTTGGACGCGCGGCTGCTGGACGTGTTTGCCGTGACGGACGCGCTGGATCAGTCGCTCAAGCAAGTGGAGAGCGAATCGATGCTGGAGGACCAAAGCGCCTCCGCCCCGGCGTCGCGTCCGGCGGCGTCGCGTCCGGCCGCCTTGTCGGACGAACCCGGCCCGCGGCCCATCCAGTCCGAGAAGATGGAGGAGACGCCGGTCCGTCTGGCGTCGGGGCGGATCAACCTGAACACGGCGCCGCTGAGCGTGCTGCTGTCGCTGCCGGGGATGCCGGAGGAGGCGGCCCGGCGCGCCCTGCAATGGC
>JAPLSS010000695.1 GCA_026398515.1 Candidatus Sumerlaeota bacterium
TCAAGTCCGTGGGCGCCGGAGCCCCATTCGCCCAGGCGCTGAACACGCGCACGTACGAGCCCGACGCGCCCAACTTCACCCCGCGCATCTCCGGCCTGTGCGCGTTGCGGCGCGGCGCGCCCATGGCCGTCCTGTCCGTCCTCAAGCGCTCGGTCTTCGGCGACGGTTGCGACCGCCACTACTTCCGCTTTGACTCCTTCGGCCGCGGCTTCGGCCATTGCGTGACGACCTACCTGGGCGACGGCAATCCGCTCCCCGCCTTCCGCGGCGAGCCGTATCTCCTGCCGCTGTCAGGGCAGCCCGATCAGATCGCCCAGACGCTCTGGCAGGCCCTGAACGCCGAAAACCGGGTCTCCCTGGCCGTGAAGTCCATCGGTCTGACCCATGGCCGTTCGTCTCTTGTGATCGTCAATCAGTATAAGCAAGTCTCATGAGGCAGAACCCACGCCGACCGTAGCGCAGGGCCGGCCGTGAAGTAGCGCCGGCGCTGCCAAACAGCGGGCGCTGCGCGCGCGTCAACAAATCGGCTCTCCGCCTCTTGTTCTCGCACATTCTTTGTGCAATCGCGTTGTCCAATCCTCCCCATCCATCGCCCCCGTTGGGCATGCCGGAGCGAAATAACTCCTTTATTTCTCGGGATCCGCAAAAGCCCCGCTCGGCGCCGCCCGATGAGTGAGTTGACTAGGCACGTCTATTGCGCCTGTCCATGTTCTGTCTAAGGGAAGAGGGTTCCGGGAATGAGACGCTCCACGAGCGGCATGACCTTGATCGAGATTGTCATTGCGATGGCCATCTCGGCCATCCTGACGCTGGCCCTGGTTTCGGCGACGATCACCGCCGCCCGCGTATCCAGCAACATGCCGTACGATGTCTACGCGACCCAGATCATCAGCAAGACCGCCGAGGACCTGCGCAAAGAGAACTATGACCTGGTCGGAACGACCGGCTTGCCGCTCTACAACTCCGCGCAGACCTTCTACTCCGATCCGGATGACCACTCGCGGGGGACCTCGTTCACGGTGAGCGTCCGCTTCAAAGGCTTCGGCCTATGCGCCAGCGGCAGCTCATCCACGACGCTCAAGGCCGTTCTCCCCGCCGGCGATCCCGGCTGGACGGCGAACGAATGGCAGGGCTCCGTCGTCATGCTCAAGGACGGCGCCGGCAGCGGGCAGTGCGCCTATGTCAAGAGCAACACGGCCGACACGTTGACCATCACCCGCAACCTGGACGGATCGGGAAGCCTTGCCTGGATTCAGACGCCGACCACGACCACCTATTTCGAGATCGGTGGCGGCAAGACGGTCGTCATCACCGCTTCCTGGTCGAATGGACGCAAGAATTTCTCGAAGAGCATGACCACCATGTTGCTGCGCTGAGGAGAGGCAAGTCATGAGACGGTCACATCCCCATTTCGCGCCGCGGCGGATCGCGCTCTCCTCCAGGCGGCGGGGCGTCACCCTGGTGGAAACCATGATCGCCTCCTCCGTGATGGTCATGATGTCCATGGCGGTGATAACGGCCTTTGTGTACCTGGCACGCGTGGAGAAGGGGGTGGCAAGCCAGATGCGCGTCGTCCACCAGGGCAAATCGATCCTCGACGCGCTGACACAGGAAGTCCTCGACGCCGACCTGGTTCTGGAAGGGAAGTCGGGGGATCTGAATCAGGGGACGCGGGTGGACATCACCCATACGGGGAGCGCCACCGTGGCGTTCTACATTGCCGACACGGACAAGGATCTGACGACCATCTCCGACAATGTCCTGGTTTACGACCCCGACATCGCCACGAACGGCGACGAACAGATCCTGGCCCGGATGGTCAGCCCCCTCAGCGGCTGCAAGGTCTTTGAATGCTCGTCCGCGACGCAGCCGCTCCAGGTGCGTTTGCGGATCGGCGACGCGAGCGGCGCCGCAAAGACGGAGACGGATCGGACGACGGGACCCGGATTTCAGTCCCTGGTCATCAACACGTCGTTCGCCGTGCGGACAACGCAGGGATAGCGGGTCGACAAGGCCGCCGCCGGCTCGATGCGCCGAACGGGGCGCGTCCGGCGAGCGCCAGGCGCGACCGAGGAGGTGGAGCGAATGAAAACGTTTCTGCGCGCCACGTGGAAAAGGGGCTCGGCGCTGATTCTGGCCTTGGGGCTTCTGCTCATCGCGGCCATTTCGATTGGCTCCCTTCTTTCCTACGCCGTGTATCAGCTGCACGGCAACGCCCGGTACGAAATCTACACGAGCGAGTTGAACGCCGCCGAATACGCGATGAACTCCATGCTGGGCCAGATCAAGTATTACGCCTTCTACAAGCCTACTCAAGTCGGCGGCCAGATCGGCAATTTCCACAACGCGGTCTTAAACGTCGCCGCGCCCCCGCTCGCCGGCTATCAGTTCTCCGAGAGCGGCGTGGCCTGCGCCGAGGGCGGCGACCTGGAATATCGCGAGATCACCGATCCGGCCGATCCGTGGAACGGCTATCCGACGCTGCGCATCGTGTACGAGTTGAACGTGCGGGCGAAGCGGACGGACCCCACCGCCC
>JAPLSS010000123.1:0-3389 GCA_026398515.1 Candidatus Sumerlaeota bacterium
GAGAGAGGCGAAAAGGGAGAGAAGGCCGAGAAGGGCAAGAGAGGCGAGAAGGGCGAAAAGGGAGAGAAGGCCGAGAAGGGCAAGAGAGGCGAGAAGGCCGAGAGAGGCGAAAAGGGGGAAAAGGCCGAGAAGGGCAAGAGAGGCGAGAAGGGCGAAAAGGGCGAAGCCGAAGAGAGGGGCGAAAAGGGGGAGAAGGGCGAATAAGGCAATGAAGGGCGGGAAGGGCATTCCCCGTCCGCAATGGGCGGGGCTTTAGTTCCCGAGCGGGGCGCTGAAGGCCGATCCCGGGGCCCCGCACGTGGCACGGACAGTCTTGTCCGCGCGTCCGCGCCTCGACCCGCAAACGCACGGGAAGATTGCCCCCGCCGACCCCGCGATGAAAGGGTTGTCGATTTAACGCTCGACAGCCTGGTTGCGTCGAAATGACATGCGCCAGAATGCCCCAGGATCGACGATCTCGATGCAGCCAGACGGAAACGATGTCCGGAAACGCCTCTCGAAAGGGCATCTTGGCGTTAAACCGACAACCCCTGAATCGTGGGGTCAATGAAAGGAAAGCCGCGTGGTCATGTCGCCGAAATACCCAAACTCCAGAGCCGGCGAGTCGCCGGCGCTACGAATCATCGAGTTTCACAAGCCGAGGTAGGCCGCGCGCACTTGATCGTTGTGGAGCAGCTGCTGGCCGGAGCCGTGCAGGACGATGCGCCCATTCTCCAACACGCAGGCGCGGTCGCAAACGGCCAAACTTTGCTGGACGTTTTGCTCGATCATCAGCGTTGTCACGCCCTCCTCGTGAACGCGCCGGACGATCGAAAAGATTTCGCCGACCAGGATGGGCGCCAGGCCCAGCGACGGCTCGTCGACCATCAGCAGCCGCGGCTGGCCCATCAAGCCGCGCCCCACGGCCGCCATCTGCTGCTCGCCGCCGGAAAGAGTCCCCGCGGGCTGGCGGCGCCGGGCCTGGAGGCGCGGGAACAGTTCGTAAACCCATTCCAACGACGAGCGGCGCTTGGCCTTGGCCCGGCGCGTCATCGCCCCCAGCAGCAGGTTTTCCTCCACGGTCATCTCGGGAAAAAGCCGACGTCCCTCGGGCACGTGGACCACTCCGCGTTCGACGACTTGGTGTGGCTCGAGGGCATGAAGCGCCTCTCCCTCAAACTGAATGCGGCCGCGCGCCGGCCGGATCAGGCTCGAGATGGCCTTGAGGGCGGTGGACTTGCCGGCGCCATTCGCCCCCACGAGCACAAACAGCTCGCCGGGGCGGACCTCGAAACCGACGTCCCAGAGGACCTGCGCGTCGCCGTAGAAAACATCGATGCCGTCGACCTCAAGCATGAGCGTCCTCGCCTCGGAGTTTGTCGGGAGCCGCCTCGCCTCGACCCTGGACATGCGGAACACTCTTCTCCGACAAACTCCAATGCTCAAGATGTGAGATGCCGCTTGGACTCGGGTGGGGCTTCCCAACTGGCCCCCAGGTAGGCTTCGACCACGCGCCGGTGGCGCGCCACTTCGGCCGGCGTCCCTTCGGCGATCGTTTGCCCGTGGTGGATGACGTGGATGCGGTCGCACAGGGTCATGATCACCTTCATGATGTGCTCGACGATGAGGATGGCCGTTCCGCTTCTTCGGATGCGGCGCACGAGGTCGATCGCTTCGGCCAGTTCGGTGAAGTTCAGTCCGGCGGCGGTCTCGTCGAGCAGGAGGACGCTGGGCTGGGTGGCCAGCGCGCGCGCGATCTCCAGCCGTTTGCGCGAGGCGATGGGAAGCGAGCGCGCCAGTTGGCCGGCGTGAGCGCTCAAGCCGCAGAACTCCAGCGTCTCCTCGGCGATCGTGCGAGCCTCGGCTACGGTTCGGGCGCGCAGCAGCGCCGAGGCGATGACATTGTCCAGCACGGTCATTCGCTTGAGAGGGCGGACGACCTGGAAGGTGCGGCCGATGCCGAGCCGGCAGACGCGGTGAGTGGGCAGGCGGGTGATGTCGCGCCCGTTCAACAGGATTCGGCCCGAGGTGAGCGGAAAGCAGCGGCTGACGCAGTTGAACAGAGTGGTTTTGCCGGACCCGTTGGGGCCGATCAGCCCGAACGTCTCGCCGGCTTCGACTTGAAGGCTAACGTCGTCCAGCGCCTTCAGGCCGCCGAAGTGTTTGGAGACGGAATGCAGTTCCAGGATGGCCATCGTCGCATCCCCCCCGTGGAGCGACGCCTTCAGGCGTTATTCTGTTTGGAGCGACGCCTTTAGGCGTTATCTGGCGGCTTCAGGAATTCCGGAACGGCTGAAGCCGTCACTCCGAACAAACAGCGGCCTGCCGCTTCCGGCCTTTGTGTCTCGCCCATCCGCCCAACAAGCCGTTGGGCATGGCCAGAATAACAATCACCACCAAGACGCCGAACGCCAGGACGTGGGCTTGTTTGATGTACGGAATGGCCCAGTCAAGGACTCTCCATTCCAGCGCCTTGTTCACGGCGTCCAGCGCGCCGAACCCGCCGGTGCGAAAGGCCTCTTGCAGAAAAACCATGACAAACGCGCCCAGCACGGGCCCATAGGCCGTTCCCACGCCGCCGACAATCGTCACCAGGATGGCCATGATCGAGATATCGTGCAGCGAGAAGGCCACCTTCGGATCGATGTATCCCATATAACACATGTAGAGCGCGCCCGCCATGCCGGTGAGCAGCGCATGAAGGGACAGCGCGATCATCTTGTAGCGCGTCGTCGGGATGCCGATGCTGGCCGCGGCGTCCTGGTCTTCGCGGATCGAGACGAGGTAGAAGCCGAGACGCGAGCGGACGATCCATTCCACGCATCCGACGGAAGCGGCGGCCAGAGCCAGGGCCATGTAGTAGTACGGCGACTCGGAGGCGAACGTCCGCAGGATCAGGATGCCGACCATGCCTTCGGTCAGCGACTCCCAGATGGTGGCGACGTGGCGCATGATCTCGCCCAGGGCGAGAGTGGCCAGGGCGAAGTACGCGCCGCGCAGCGGGAAGGTCAGCGCCCCGAAGGGAAACGCCAGCAGAACCGCGACGGCCGGCCCCACGGCCAGGCCCCACCAGGGCGACATGCCGGCCTTGACGGCCAACAAACCGGAGGCATAGGCCCCGGCGCCGAAGAAGGCCGCCGCGCCGAAGGAGACCTGTCCCGCGTAACCGGCCAGGATGTTCCATCCCGCGCCGATGGCGACCCACAGCAGGACCAGGATCATCAAGTGCAGGAAATAGGGGCTGCGAACCGCCGCCGGGAGGAGCGACAGGATGGCGAAAAGCGCGATCGGCCGAAGCCGCGGGGGCAATATGCGTTGCAGGACGTTCATCGCGAGTCACGCTCTTTGGCTGGTTCAGGGATCAGCCGCATGGGAATAACACTCCGGGCGGTTTCTGGGAGCGCTGGCGT
>JAPLSS010000123.1:3449-21960 GCA_026398515.1 Candidatus Sumerlaeota bacterium
CCGGCTTCTTTTTGCCGAGCTGATACGGCGACAGAGAAGCCGGCGAGGACGCCAGCGCTCTCAGAAACCGCCTGTTCTCCGCCATCCGTGTGCCGTCATGTATAACTTCTCGTTTCACACTCGAGTCAGCCGTTTCAACCCTTCGGGCAGAAACAGCAGGACCGCCAGGAAGATGATCAACCCAACCATCTCCTCGGAGGCCATGCCGATGTACGTCGCGCCGAACGCCTCGGCCAAGCCCAACACCAGGCCGCCGCCGATGGCGCCGACGGTCGATCCCAACCCGCCCAGAACCGTGATGATGAACGCCCGCCGGGTGAACGGCCCGCCGATGTCGGGATACAGATAGTAGACGGGCAGGAGCAGCGTGCCGGCGGCGGCGGCCAGCGCGGCGCCCAGACCCATGGCCGTGGAGCGAATGCGCTCCACGTGGATCCCCATCAGCGCGGCGGCTTCTTCGTCCTGGGCGACAGCGCGGATCGAGCGCCCCAGATCGGTCTTCACCAAAAGCCAGAACAGAAACGCCGTGATCGCGCAGGCGATGCCGAAGGCAATGGTCAGGGCCACGGAAAACGAGATGCGGCCCAGGAAGAACGCCGCATCGGAATAGCCCGTTTTGACCGACAGATAGTTGGACGTGAAGATGAACCGGATGACCTCGGTCAGGACCATGCCGATCCCCACGGTCATGAGCACCTGGTTCTCGGGCAGAAGCGACTCGGCCTTAAGCAGCGGGTTCAACGTGTATTTCTGAATGCCCACGCCGAGCAGAAACAGGGCGGGCATGGAGATGAACAGGGCGAGGTACGGGTCCAGCCCCCAGTAGTGAAAGCAGACGTAGGTGATGTACATGGCGACCATCATCATTTGGCCGTGGGCCAGATTGATGATGCGCATGACGCCCATGATCAACGTCATGCCGGCGCCGATCAGGGCGTACAGCCCGCCCTTCAGCACGCCGGCGACGAGGGTTTGGAGGAAGACGTCCATCCGCGCTTCGCTTAGGTATCGGTCGGTTCCTGGGAGCGCCGACGGCCTCGTCGGCCAAGCCAAGCATCGCGGGGGGGGATGCATTGCCGAGTCGGCAATGCCAAGCATCGAGGTGGTGGATGCATTGCCGACGAGGACGTCGGCGCTCCCAGGAACCGCATATCGCCCATACGACGACCTGGCTTCACGGCACGGGATAGATATATGGCTGGCTGGCGAACTCCTTCGGCCACACGGTTTCCAATTTCCCATTCTGCCATTGCACGAGGTACGTCGGCAAACGGTTCTGCTGCGTCTTCTTGTCGTAGGAGACGAACTTGACCGGGCCGAAGGCGGTCTTCATGTCGGTCTCGGCCAGCGCCTGTCGAACAGCCGCCGGCGTCAGGTCTTTGGCCCGCTTCAGCGCGTCGGCGATCACGTAGAGGCAGGAGTACGCCTCGGCCCCGTGATATTCGGCGTTCTTGCCGTAGGTTTTCGCATACTTGTCGAAATACTCCTTGGCGCCGGGATAGGGCGCGCTGGGGACCCACAGGTCGGCGGAAAAGACGCCCTGCGCCGCGTCGCCCGCGTTCGCGGCGAATCCCGGCAGAGTGAAGCCCGCCCCGCCGCCGACGAACAGCTTGGGCGCCAGACCCAGTTCCCGGGATTGTCGGATCAGGAGAGCGGCATCCATCAGGTACGAGACCATGTAGACCAAGTCAGGCTGGGCCGCCTTGACCTTGGTGAGAAGCGGTTTGAAGTCCACCGCGCCGGACTCGTAGCCCTCTTTCAGCACGATCTGGAGGCCCAACTTCTCCGCCTGCTCGGCGAAGGACTTGGAGCTGGATTGGCCGAAGCTCGTATTCTCATAGAGAAGGGCCGCCGTCTTCGGCTTCACCACTTCCTGCAAGAAGCTGTTGACCGCGGCGGGGTATTCGCTCGCCGGCGGGTTGATGCGAAAGACATAATCCCAGTTCTGCTCGGTGATCTTGTCGTCGGAGCCGGTGTTCACCACCAGCGGAACCTGGCGCTGCTGGGCCACGCCGGCGATGGCGAAGGCCACCGACGAGGAATAGCCGCCGCCGATCGCAATCGCCTTGTTCTGGGTGATCAGCTTCTCCATGGCCGAACGGCCGACTTCGGGCCTGCCCGTGTCGTCCTCGATGAGCAACTCGATGGGTTTGCCGTTCACGCCTCCGGCGCCATTGATCTCTTCCAGCGCCATCTGGAAGGAGTCCTTCTCAATCTCGCCGAACTGGGCCTGCTCGCCGGTGAGCGGAAGAACCACGCCGACGCGGATGGTTTCGGCTTTCGCGGATTGGTCGGAGCCGCTCGGCGCGCACGAAACGACGCCCCAGGCGACGGCGAAAAACAGAGACCACACGGCGAATGCTTTGCGACGGAACAACATGGGGGACTTGTTCATGGGTGTCTCCTTCGTGGCGCTCGGAAATGTGCGAAAGTGGGGAGTATGGAGTCCCGCCTTTAGGCGGAATGCCCGGAGTCGATCCGACCTTCGCGGGTCACGATTCCGCCTAAAGGCGGTACTCCATACTCAATGCATCTCCACTTCGCACGAGCCGATTCCGCCGCGGTAGAAACTGAAGCGCACGTGGGGATGCAATCCCAGGAGCGACATCGGCACGGCGGCGTCGACGATCTTCTTCGAGATCATATACGTCGTCAGGCGCATGCCGAAGGCGTTGTCGTGATGGCCCGGATGCCAGATCGAGACGCGGTCGGCTTTGAAGGTCTCCCCCGGCCCGACGCTCAGCGCCTGCGTCGGCACCATGTAGACGCGCCCGCCGCCCGAGGTGCGCGCGTTCTGAATGACGGTCATCGGGTGCAGGTCGACGACGCGCGCGGTCAGTTTCCGAATCTCTTCCGGCGCGGGCGGCTGGTCCTTGTGCTTCCCCGTGCGGCGCGGCGGGTCGTTGAACGCCCAGTGTTTCACTTCGCCCTGGCCGCCCTGCATGACCACGCAGCGGACCTTGTCGTAGGACTTCGTATAGTCCTTCAGCGTGGCGGCCTTGGGGAAGTGCAGATTCGACTCGGGCATGACGAGTTTCTTGTGAATGCGATTGAAGCATAGTTCACGGTCGGCTTTCTCAAACGAAAGCGGGAAGGAGACGGGAACTTCGCGGCCGTTGAAATACCACTCGTCCATGCCCCAGAAGTGCGCGTGCCGGAGGTCGAGGCCCTGGGCGTTGACCAACTGCGCCACCAGCGGCAGTTGCTCGGTCGGGCCGATGGGGCCGCAAATGCCGGCGGGCTGCTCGGGCGTGGCCTGCTCCCACGTCTCGATGTATTCGAGCGCTTCGGCCAGGTAGAAACTCTGGAGGGAGTCATAGAAACGCACCTCGAACCCCGGACGCGAAAGCTTCAGCATCTGGTCGGGCGTCAGGTTGGCCGCGGCTTCGAGGATCTTGCGATCCAAGGTGGTATAGTCCCACCAATCGGGGGCTACGACGCTGAGGGGTCTTGACATGGTTCAGCTCCTTTCAGTTGAGTGCAGAATGTGGAATGCGGAATGCGGAATGAGAGGCGTTGGATTCAAGATGCAAAGGGAACTAACCCCGCATTCCGCACTCCGCATTCCACATTCTGCACTCCGCACTCCGAACTCTACACCTCCACAAACCGCCGCTCGCGGGCCGAACGATACGCCGCCTCAGTCACGCGCAGAATATGAAGCGCGTTTTTCGCGTTATTTATCTCCGGCGCGCGGTTGCTCAACACGCAATCGGCGAAGTATTCGCATTCCGCCTGATACGGGTTGATCTTGTCAAACTCGATGGGTTGAAACACGCGCGCGACGTCCTTGTTCTGCGCGGCGTCGTAAGCGGCGTCGCCCAGGCCGAAGATGGCCTCGACCGACCCGCCGACGCTCTGGCCGATCGTGCCTTCGGTCAGGATGCCGCCGCGCGAGCCGTAGATCTCCAGGCGCGTGCGCGAGGCTTCGTCGGGGATGCAGAAGAAGGAATCGACGGTGGCCTGCGCGCCGGAAGCGAACTCCAATAGCGTGGTCGAGGCGTCTTCCGACGCGTAGTCCTGAACGAGATTGCCCGTCAGCGCGGCCACGCGGCGGATGGGGCCGGCGAAGTATTCCAGGAGATCGTAGAGGTGAGTCGCCATGTCGATCAACGACCCGCCGCCTCCCTTGGCCGGGTTCTGGCGCCAGGCGCCGTCGATGCGCGGATACCAGCACGACAGTTGCGCGCGCATGTAGACCAAGCGGCCCAGGCGCCCGTCGTCGATCAGGCGGCGGATGGCCCGGTGCGCGCCGTGGAACTTCATCATGTAACCCTCTTGCAGGAAGACGCCGTGGCGCCGGCAAGCCTCAACCGCGCGTTCGGCCTCGGCCAGCGTGAGGGTCAACGGCTTTTCGCAGAGGATGTGCTTCCCCCGCTCGGCCGCCGCGAGGATCTGGCTGGCATGCAGGCAGACGGGCGAGGCGATGTAGACGGCCTCGACCGACGGATCGGC
Source organism: Candidatus Sumerlaeota bacterium (assembly GCA_026398515.1). Taxonomy (GTDB): domain Bacteria; phylum Sumerlaeota; class Sumerlaeia; order JAPLSS01; family JAPLSS01; genus JAPLSS01. The sequence continues at coordinate 7,905 of JAPLSS010000123.1, forward strand.
GAGCAACTGCGTTTCGTTGTCGTACGCTTTCGCGACGCCGAACTCTCTGGCGATCGCCTCGATGTTCGCCACGTCCATCACCGCGGCCAGCTCGCAGTTCGCCGCCTGCAGCATCCCCGGAATCGTCTTCCGCCGCGCAATCCCGCCCGCGCCAATGACGCCGAAACGGAGTTTTCGCATAGGAAGTCCTCTTGTTCAGAGTGACGCCTTTAGGCGTTGTCCTGAACGTCCAAAGTCGTCACTCGGAACTATCTCATGTAATGTTCCGCCACCTTCTCGAACGCATCCACGCACTTCTGCATGTGCTTCTCTTCGTAGACCGGGTGCGCGAAGAAGGAGACGGTGCGGTCGCTGAGCCATTTCGCCTTCGGGCAATTGACCTGCGAGTAGTCGATGGGGCGCGCCTTGGGGTCGCGAAACGGATACTTCGCCGCGCCGAAGCCGTTCTGCTCGACGTAGGCGCGCTCGCGGTACATCTCCGGCCACAGGACTCCATAGACCGGCACGCCCTCAGCGCCGATGGCGGCGATGAACTGCTTGGTCGGGACGGTCAGGCGGTCGGAGTCGACCACGAACGGCGCCCACCAGAACGAATTCACCCGCTCCGGCGTGTCGAGCGGAGGATGCAGGACGAGCGGATGGCCCTTCAGCGCTTCGATCAGATAGCGGCCGTTGCGCTGGCGGTTGGGCAGGTTCCAGGAGTCGAAGCGCTCGAGTTCGCACAGGCCGATTTGCGACTGCATCTCGGTCATGCGGTAGTTGAAGCCGACGCGCCGGTGGATGTACATCAACTTCGCCTCCATCTCGAGAAGACGGAGGCGCTCCTTCACGTCGTAGCCGTGGTCGCGGAATGAGCGGCATTCCCAGGCCAGGTCTTCGTCGCTCGTCACGACCATGCCGCCCTCGCCGCCGGTGGTGAAATGCTTGCTCTGGCAAAAGCTGAAGCAGCCGACGTCGCCGACCGCGCCGGCCTTCTTCCCTTTGTAGAGGCCGCCAAAGCACTGGGCGCAGTCTTCAATCACTTTCAGGTTGTGGCGGCGCGCAATCTCCAGGATCGGCTCCATGTCGGCCACGATCCCGTAGAGGTGCACCACCAGGATGGCGCGCGTCCGCTCGGTGATCTTGTTCTCGATGTCGGCCGGCGCCAGCGTGTGCGATTCATCCGCGTCGGCGAACACCGGCAAGGCCCCCGCCTGCAACACACAGAACGACGAGGCGATGAAGGAATAGGAGGGGCAGATCACTTCGTCGCCGGGGCCGATGCCGAGCGACGCGACCGCCGTGTGCAGCGCCGAGGTGCCGTTGGTGGTCGAGATGCCGTTCTTCAGGCCGCACCACTTCGCGAACGTCTCTTCGAACTGCATGCCGACCTCGCCGGTCCAGTAATTGACCTTTCCCGAGCGAAGCGGCTCGACGGCCCGCCGAATGCTTTCCTTGGAGAGGCTGGGCCATGGCGGGAACGGCTTGCGGCTGACGGGCTTGCCCCCGTCGATGGCGAGTTTGCTTCTCAACGATCGAGCGGACATGGCGGTGGCTCCTTTGTGGGGAAATCGCAACGGCTCGAAGCGGCGCAAGTTCTCCCGCCCGCGCATGCCGCCGGTGTGATGAGCGGCCGCCGGTTCGGGTCGCCGCTCCACGGCTTCGCCCACTCATTCGAAAACGAACGTTGCGCAACCTTATTCACAGAGTCCTCGCCGCGCAAGGGATTACGCCGATCTGTGAGCGGGAGAAGACATGCAGGCCGGACACGCCCCGACGCCCGGGGGGCGATTGGGGTGGGTTGTCGTCGCGTCGCTTCCCGCTGCGGGGGCAGAAGCGAATGATTTCGATAGCCATTCGCTGTTCAGCGGGTTCGTGTCCAGCATCGAAACGGCGCTAATCAACGCGCCGCTGCAAACGTGGCAGGGCCGAACGTCATCTTCGACAGCCCGCAGACCGTCTTCCGCACCCTGCAAATCACCGCCGGGGCCGGCACGGTCATGGCCGGACCCGCCAACCTGTTCTCGCGGATGCCTACGTCGCAGACGGGTTTGCCGACTCCGCGCGCGCTGACCTGGCCCCTGGGCGACGGGGTGTTCAAGATCGATGGCGCGACACAGCGCATCACGCCGGTCAACCCATCGACGACATTCCGCTGAACGCCCCCGGCCCTTCGGCGCCGATTCTGAAGGTCGCGCCGGCGCCCTGAACGGAGAAAGTCAGGATGATGGAGGCAGGATAATAACGACACGAAGGCGCTGCGTTATTATCCTGCCTCCATCATCCTGACTTATACGCCCTCTCATTCGGCGCCGCTGAGACGAACATATCCCATCGCCAACGCCGCCCCGACAAGGTCCGAGACCAGATCCAGGGCGGTGTTCTGATAGTCGCCCACGCCCGAACCGGGCACGATCAGCGAGACGGCGAACTCCACGATTTCGTTCAACGCGCCGACGCCCAGGCCGGCCATGACGACCACGATCGACAGCGCGATCCAGCCTCGCCGGTCGGGGCGCAGCAGCGGGCGCAGCAGGTGGAACATGACCAGGGTCGCCGCGCCGAATCCCACGACGTGGACGAATTGGTCGTAGCGCAGAATGGGAAGGGTCCGGGAAAGCGGCAAGAGAATGACGTCGTACAGCCGGACCCCGCGAAGAAAGACCCCGCCGCCGGCCATGTGAAGGAACGCCCACGCCGTCAGGCCCCACAAGACGGAATTGGGGTATTCGACCTTGCGGTTCGTGGCCAGCAGCAACGCGCCGAAGAAGAGGATGACGCCGACGTAGATGACGAATTCGAAGTTGGCCTTGGAGAGGAAATACGCGCCAAAGCCAACAACGCCGATGGCGTTGACGACGAGAATGGCGGTCTGCCCGGGTTTGAGCAAAGGCGGCATGGCGCTGTTTCAGGTCAGGATAATGGAGTCAGGATAATAAAGATAGAAGACTCTTCTATTCTTCTGGCTTCATCATCCTGACTTTGCGCTCGCTACGCGTACGGGTGCATCCCCTGCTTGATCTTGCGCAAATTCTCCAAGACCTGCACGTGCTTCTCTTCGTCGAGGAGGAGATACTCCATCAGATACTGCTGGACCAGCAGGCCCTTCATCCCGTGCATCCGCTCCAGCGAATCCTTGGCCAGCCGGATCGTCTCCATCTCAATCTCGACGTGCTTCTCGATCAGGTCCCAGACCTTGCCGAGCTCCTCGGGCGCGAGCGACACCGGCTTGGTCTCCAAGGTGTCGGCGACGAATTCCTGCACGCGATAATGGAACTGCGAATCGCGTTGGATGAGTTCCATCACCAGCCGCACGATGGGGTTGTCGGTCTTCTCGATCACCCGCCCGGTCGAGGCCACCGAGGCGTTCTCGACCTTCTGCCAGCGCCGCATGTTGGCGATGATCTTCTCCTGCGCTTCTTTGGTGCTCATCGGTGTGCGTCCTTTAAGGCAAAATCATGAAGAGCAAAAACGTAAATACAACCCCGTGGTCGTGATTTTGCCCTCCATGATTCTGCCGTTGGCCTTTGACCAGGTCAAGGCCCATGGTTCCATTTCGGATTTGGCTACCGCAAGAACGGGGAGACAAAGGGAGACGTCTCGCCTCGCCGCATGAAATGCCCGGAAGGCCCCTCTCCAAGGAATTCGGAGAACCACGATTCGTGCTCGACCTCCTCGTGGAGGATGGCGAGGCTCAAATCGTAGGTCCGATGGTCCTTGCCGGCGGTCAGATTGCAGATATGGGTGTATCCCCCCACCGCGCACCGCTCCGCCGCCACCAGCACTTGCAGCATGGCCTTGATGTCCGTGGGGTCCTGGGGCAATTTCGGCGGCGGACAGGCCGAGATGTCGTGGAACGCCTTCATGTCGCCCGGCAGTTGTCCGCCGAGCTCGTAGATCCGGGGAACGAGCGCCTCGAAGTGATTGCGGTCTTCGATGCGCGCCGTCTCGGCGATCTCTTTGATCCCTTCCCCCTGCAACCCGATCAGGTTGACCCGCAGGATCGTGTAGTAGTAGAAGGTGGTCAGTTCCGCCGCCGCGTTCTTGACCAGCAGGTCCACCAATTGGTCGATGTTGACCCCCGCCTTCTCCACCATCTGCCGCGCGATCTTAGGCATTGTCGTCGCTCCATGTCGTTTCAGGATGTCGCTTTGTCGCATGGGCGCATGTGTCCAGAGTTCGGAGTGCAGAGTTCAGAGTGCGGAGTTCTCAGTTCGGAGTATGGCATTTCCCGATAAAGTCGGTCCGGAACCAAGACACCCAAACCCAGAGTTCCGCACACCGCACTCTCAACTCTGAACTCCGCACTCCGAACTCCGCGGCCTTACATCGCCCCCAGCCGCTTGTTGAGCAAGGCGATGTGGCTGATCTCCTCGCGGATGATGCCATCGACCTTGCCCTTCTCCCGTTGCGCGAAGGCCAGTTCCCTCATCCCGGCGAAGAACACCACCGAGTCTTTCTCGCGCTCGATGGCCCGTTTCAGAATCTCCTGGAGCGATGTGTGGTCCGTCAGCCCTTCCACCGGATCGGCCTTCAGGTTGAAGACCCGCCCGTCAGCCAGCGCGCGCGCGTAGAGAACGGTCTCGGCGTCGGGATCGAAGACGGTGGGGGCCGTCTCCCGCGCGTCCAGATCGCGGCGCATGGCGGCGAACGTCTGCTGGTGTTTGACCTCCATGACCGCCAGATCCGTCAGAATCTGGCGACTCTCGCCGTCAGAAACCAGATCGGCCGCCCGGCGATAGAACGCCGCTCCATTGCGCTCGATCTGCTCGGCCATCTCGAAAATCTCGTCCGCGGTGAAGGCGTAAGGCATCGGTGTCACTCTCCCCGCTTGCCCAGTTCGTGGTCGAAGTAGCCCAGGCCGCCCGGCGAGTCCTTGATCAGTTTCAGCCGATCGACGACGTAGGTGGCGGAATTCTCCTCTTCGACCTGCTCGGCGACGAACCACTGGAGGAACGCCAGCGAGGCGAAGTCCTTCTCCTTCATGGCCTTTTCCACCAGGGCGTGGATGCGGGAGGTGATCATCCGCTCGTGCTCCAGCGCCTCGCTGAAGGCCTCCAGCGGCGAGGCCCACGAGGTCTTCGGCCCTTTGAGCGCGGCCAGCTTGACCTGGCCGTTGCGGTCGAAGAGGAAATCGTAGATCTTGGTGGCGTGTTTCATCTCTTCGCCGGCTTGAATGCGCATCCACTTGGCCATGCCTTTCCAGTTCATGGTTTCGAACTGGGCGGCCATGGACAAGTAAAGGTACCAGGAGAACAACTCGGCGTTGATTTGATCGTTCAACGCGTCTTGCATAGTCTTGCTGATCATGGGCTCCATCCTTTCGAGATCGAGTGAAACACAGCGAAAAACGCCGACCGAACGCCCCGCGCGTCGGTCGCGCCTCTATCCTCCTAGCAAAAGCCGTGTCGATTGGCGGCGCGCCAGCAGGTTTGGCCCGCTTCCCCACGCCGGTCGGACTTCCGAGGCGGGTCGGACGCGTCGGACCTACTGGATGTTCCCGCCGCCTTTCCCGCACTGGGGGCACGTGCCGAGGAACTCCAGGCGGTAGCCGTGGATGGCGTAGCCTTCGGCCCGGGGCATCCGCTCGATGCGCGGCGGACGCGCGTCGCCCGTCATGTCGTCGACCCGTCCGCACTTCACGCACCGGACGTGAGGGTGCTGGCTGATGTCGCCGTCGAAGCGCCGCTGCAGGCCCGCGGTCTCCAGTTTCTGGATCACCCCGGCCTGCGACAGGATGTCCAGGTTGCGGTAGATCGTCGCCAAGCTGATGCGCGGCATGCGCCGTTTGACGACCTGAAAGATCTCGTCCGCCGTGGGATGGGTCTTCAGCCGGCGCAGCTCGTCCAGAATCAATCGCCGCTGGCGTGTCATGCGAAGGGACTGCGGCAGGGGCATGGCAGCATCCTAACCCGTCAAGGGGATCATCCCAATCGTCCCCCAAAGCGTTTTCCCAAGGGCGATTGCCCGGGGCAGCCGGCTTCGGGAGAAATGGCGTGAAGACGACCGACACGATCTTGGTCAACGGATTCTCGCGCCTCTGAATAGAAGCACTCAAGCTAAAAAGAACAATTCGGTCAACGGAATACTCGAATAAACACGGAAACGAAGGAAACTCAAGGACAACGCCGTTCGCCCAAACCACGAGGCCGCGGCGCGGTCTGCAATGCAATCTCTCCGCCGCTACGTCAACCGGCTCGCGGAGGTCCAGCCCGCGGAGCAGGGCCCTCCGGCATCGCGCGAAACCGAAGGGCGTTGCGCACGGCCGCTCCTCGGCTGGCCGCGAAGGAATCGCCGATTGCCACTCCCGGGCGACACGGCGGTTCCACTCTCTCGTTGAACCACGGAGCGGACGAGACGAGCGCAAGCGAGTCGAGTCGAATCGCCCTCTCCGTCCGCGCGGAATCCCGAAACTCCGCGTCGTTCAATCGGCGACCGGCGATTCCCGTAGCGCTCTTCAAGGCCGGCTGTTCAATACCGGTGGTGATAGTGGTAATGATGCCCGCGATTCTGTTCGATCAAGTATCCCACGCCGGCGCCGACGGCCGCCCCCGCCACGCCGCCGATCAGCGCGCCTTCGGCCGGTTTGTCTTCGGTCGCCTCGCCGACGACCGCGCCCAGGCCGGCGCCGGCGGCCGTGCCGATGAGCGCCCCCTGCGCGGTGGGGTGATGCTCGACGTAGCGCACCGTCTCGCGGCACGACGTGGCCAGAACGCTCAGCGTCCCGGCCAGCGTTAAAGTTAGCAAGGTCTTTCCCATCGCCATCTCCTTCGTCCGCGCCTCTGGCGGATCTGGTATCCCCGTCCCCGCAGGGCACAATCATTGGACTTCGCGGATGCTCCAAAGTTCCACGGCAGTTTCACTGACGAGGCAGAATGGCAGAGGAAGGACGATGACGCCAAAAAATGGCCGCTCTCCTTTCCGCAACGCGCCAAACCATTCCTCGGAACTGTGGTCATTCAGATAGAGGCCGCGGGCCACGGCCTCCGCGTGTTTTTCGAAGGGAACCAAGTTCCCCACGTTTGCGGATTGGAGCGGGAGCGTTCCATCGTTTCGCTCAGATTCGGCTACTCTACATTGCGAAGAATCCTTAAGGTTCTATACGACCTGAAGGTCGCGCTCCAAACCAGGAGGGAGTATGGCGATGAGACGACAGGCGCAACACCGCGGGGGAATACGACGTTTGTCCGGATGGGGAGTCGTCGTGTTGGGGTTATGGAGCTTGGCGGGCATGGGGTGTAGAACGAGTCGCGCAGGCAAGCCCTGGTGGGATTTCTGGGCCGAAGACAAGGCGGTCGGCGCGACGGCCGGTCGCCCTGTCGCCGATGCCTATCGCGCCTTGAACACGCGCGCGGCGGCGGTGGATTTGTCCGTGGGGCTGCTGGCGCCGATTGCGGTCGGCGCCGAGGTCGCGAGCGAGGGTTTGCAGATGCCGGAAGTTCCGGATCGGGCACTGGCGCTGGCGAACGCCCGCCCTTCCGCTCAGGGCGACACGGCCGCGCCGGTCCCGCCCGTGCGCAGGATCACGTACACCGCCCACCTCCAACTGCGCGTGGCCAACCAGGAGGCGGCCGTCAAGCAGGTCAAGGAGATCGCCGAACGCATGGGCGGGTTCATCCAGAAGGCGAGTCTGGAATCGGTGACGTTTCGACTTCCGCCCGACAAGTTCGAACCCGCCATCGAGGCGCTGGCCGGCCTGGGCGAGATCGCGCAACGCGAAGTGGAAGCCGAAGACGTAACCGCTCAATACGCCGACCTGCGGTTGCGCCTGGAGGTCGCCGAGACCTCGCGCCAGCGCCTGCTCACGCTCCTCAAGAACGCCAAGGAGACCAAGGACATCCTGGAGATCGAGCGCGACCTGCGCCGCCTGACCGAGGAGATCGAGAAGATCGAGGGGGCGCTGCGGGTGATGGACGACCGCATCAACTGGGCCACGATCACCGTCGATCTGTTCGCCAAGACGCCTTCCGCGGAGCAACAAGTCTGGAAGACGGGATCGCCCTTCGCGTGGGTGCGCGAGTTGGGCGTGGACAACGCCCTCGCGTCGTCGCCCGGCTCGATCGACGACGGGAGCATCCTGTTTGGCCTTCTCGGCGGACCGGGATTTCGCCTGGCCGCGCCGCGCGACGCGCAGGCGCCGGAAGGCTTCGCACTCCTGCGTCTGACGGCGAGCGCCCTGCTGGCGGCCACGCCGGAGAACTACCGTTTGCGCGCGCAGGTGTTGACGCTGGCGCAGGAGGGATCGCCGGACTTCTGGGCCAAGGCGCTGGAAAACCAACTGCGCGCCGTCAAGGGCTACCAGGTCTCTCCCACCGATACGCCGAAGCCGGCGCAAAGCGGCCTTGAATGCCGCGCGTTCCAATGCGAAACGGAATTCGGCGGGCAGACGTGGGCCTACGACGTGTGGGTGGTTCAGAAGAACGGCGGCGGAGTGTTCAAAAGCGTGGCCCGACGCCTCTGGTTCGAAGATCCCCGCAAGGAGATCTTGATCATCGAGTTTGCGCGCCTGAAGAAAGACAAAGAGGCCTACGACCCGGCCGTCGAGCAAGCGGTGCGCGGACTGAAGTACTGAGGTTCGGAGCGCGACCTTCAGGTCGTAGCGGGCCGACGGGGTCCATCCGATTTGTCGGGCTTGATGGACGTAATGGACTTGATGGACGAAATGGACCTGATGGACTGATGCGGCCTGAAGGTCCCACGCCGAACTTGGGGGAATTCCGGCCGTCGCGGTTGGCGAGCGCGTGCCGCGTTTTTTCTTGCCTTCTTCCCTGCCTATCTGCGCTTATCAGTGCGCGGCGGACCGCCGCGTTCTAGATCCTTTCCACCGCGACAGGGGACTGCGATTTCATAGACATGGCCAAATCTTCGCGCGCCACTCCAAGCCAACCCGCCCCCAAACCGAACGAACCAGCGCCGCGGCGGGTGGCGTTCGGCTTCCTTGTGTTCACCGTGTTGATGACCGGCGGCGCGGTCATGATGCTGGAGATGCTGGGGGCGCGCATCGCCGGGCCGGTGTTCGGGGTGAGCCTCTACATCTGGACCGCGCTCATCGCCGTCACGCTGGTGTCGCTATCGCTCGGCTATTGGCTGGGCGGCGCGCTGTCGGACCGCCGGCCGCGGCCCGACGTGATGTATGGGATCATCCTGATCGCCGGGTTGTGCATCGCCTTTCTCCCGTGGCTGGACGGGCCGGTGATGGCGGCCAGTTACCGGGCGCTTGGGCTGAAAACAGGCGTCCTCGGCAGCGCGTTCGCCCTGTTCGCCGCGCCGCTGACGCTTCTGGGAATGGTCTCGCCGTTCGCGATCAAATTGGGCTTGGCCGACTTGAAGCGCGTGGGCAAAACGGCGGGGACGCTCTATGCGATTTCCACCGTGGGCAGCGTCGGCGGCACCATCCTGACCGGGTACGCGCTGATTCCGATCCTGGGCGTGGCGCGCACGCTGTTTGTGATCACGGCGGCCGTGCTGATTCCTCCCGTCGCCTGGTTTGCGGGCGCGCGGCGCTGGGGAGTCATGACGGCCTCGGCGCTCATTCTCCTGGTTAGCGGCTCGCTGGCCGTGGCGCGGCCGGGGCGAACGCTGCCGCGCGACACGCTCATCGTCGATTGCCGCGACAGCCCCTATGGGCAGATCAAGGTGATCGACCGGGAATCCGATCGCGGGATGATCCGCTGGCTTCTGCTGGAGGGCACGGCGCAGACCGGGGTCTACCTCGACTCCAATGAAGTGGTCTCGAACTACGTGCGCGTCATGCAGGAGTTCCTGCGATTTCATCCGCCGCGGGGGCGCAAAGCGCTGGTCGTCGGCCTGGGCGGCGGGGCGCTCCTGCATCCGCTGCGCGAGTTGGGCTACGACGTCGACGTTGTCGAAATCGATCCTGTGGTCGCCGAGTTTGCCGCGAAATATTTCCGCGCCGACCCGGAGTTATATCACCTCGTCCCCGAGGATGGGAGAGCTTACGTTCGCCGCTGCGACAAGCAATATGATGTCATATTATACGATGTGTTCTCGGGCGGCGGGCAGCCATTTCACTTCTTCTCGCGCGAAGCCTTCCAGGAGACAAAACGCATCCTGGCGCCCGACGGCGTCCTGGGCCTCAATGTCATCTCCTTCCCCAAAGGCCCGCGGTCGACCATGCCGGTCGCGCTGCACCACACCATCCGCACGCTCTTCGGCGATTCGCGCGTGTTTGTCGCGTATCCCGAGGATCCCAAGGACGACTTGAATAACGTCCTCATGTTCTTCGCCCCGGAGGAGTTCACCGACCCCGACCCGAGCTCCCTGGCGCTAGACGACCGGGAGGAGTGGGATTGGCTCGCGGAGCGCCTGATCGACTATAGCCCCGCCGAAGGGCTTCTCATCACGGACGACTGGAACCCCGTGGACCGCTGGACGGCGGCGGTCAATGAGGTCTGGCGGCAGAGGATCTTCGAGGACATGGGGCCGGAGATACTCACTTACTAGATTGCCGATTTTCGATTGCCGAATGAAAAAACAGAGGGAATTCACCACGAGGCCACGAAGAACACGAAGAAGAACAGGAAGAGGCATTTTGTTGATGTTCTTTGTGTTCTTCGTGTCTTTGTGGTGAATTCTCTTCATTGCTTCCAGGCGGGAGCGGTTCCATGGCCCAGCTGCAAAACGAATTCTCGTGGTCGATTTCGCGCGCGCGGCTCTTCGAGGAATGCCTGCGCAAGTATTATTACTATTATTACGCCTCCTGGAACGGCTGGGAGGAGACCGGGCCGGAGCATGCGCGGCTATGTTACCGCCTCAAACAGATCGTCGACCTGCGCGCGTGGGCGGGAGACATCTCGCATCGGGTGATCAAGGCGGCGATCACCAGCTATCGCATGGGACGCCCCCTGAGCCTGGAAGCCATGCAATCGATGGGGCGCAACCTCCTCAACCGCGAATGGAAGGAATCCGCCGAGTCGTTGTGGGTCCGGCATCCGAAGAAATACGTCAACCTGTTTGAACACTACTACAATCGCACGGTCTCGCCCGAGGACCGCGCCGCGACCCGGCAACGAGTCTTCGACGCATTGCAGGCTTTCGTGGACATGGGCTACGCGGAGGAACTGCGTTCGGTCTCGACCGAGGACTGGCTGAGCGTCGAGGAACTGGATCAGTTCTACATCGGCGACGTCAAAGCTTGGGCGGTGATCGACTGCGCGTTCCGGCGCGGCGCGGAGATCGCAATCTATGATTGGAAGACGGGCCGCGCGAACGGGGACGAGGGCGCCAGCGATCAGTTGGTCTGCTATGCGCTGTTCGCGGCCCACAAGTGGAGCGCGCCGCTGCAATCGATTCGGGTGTCCGCGGTGTATCTGGTGGAACGCTCCGCGGCGGTTCACACGGTGGCGGCCGAGCAGGCCATCGAATTCCGCGAGCGCGTGTTCAAGGACGTGGCCAAAATGGCGAAGCGCCTGGCCGATCCCCAGCGGAACAAGGGCCGGGAAGAGGACTTCCCGCGCACGACCAACCGAGCCCTGTGCGCGCGCTGCGGCTTCTTCGAGGTGTGCTTCGGCGACCGTTCCCTCGTCCCGCCGAAGGAGTGACACCCCGCGAAAAGCGAGTGTGGCTTTCCCCGGAGGGGAGAGATCCCGATTTGTGCGGCGCTGCTGGGGGGCTTATAGCCCGCCGTATTTCTCGACCGTGGCCTCATCGATCACATAATAATACTCGCGCAGGCCGGGGTCGTTGTGGCCTTTGCCGCGCAAGAGCAACCGACCAACTATCTTAACTGGCTCGTCGTTGTAATCGCGCGTCTCGCCCTTCTTCAATCGCACGAGGACAAATTCCGAAGGCAGCGGAGGATCGCAATACGGGCAGGCCGGCGGCGCGTAGATCAGTTGGAACTGTTTCATCTTGATATAGGTATCATAGGGCATTATGTAACCAGATAAACTGACCCGCAGCCCGTCGAGGGACTCCAACACCGGATCATAGCGCATCGGATTGGTCAGCGTTTTCATGAGCATCGCGAACGTGGCGCCGTTCACGCCGTTGGGGTCGGGTTTGCCCACCAACGCGCCGCTGGTGATCAGATCGACGTCGTGCACGTTGCGCCCGCCAAACAGCACGGGCTTCTTCGGCGCGGCAGGACTTGCGGCGAAGGACGGGCTCGGAAGAGCGCAACAAAACGCCAATGACACAACAGAGATAACATCATGGAGTCTCATAGCAACCTCGGACTGCTCAATAGCATGTCTGACATGGAAACGCGATCCCGGAGAGCGCTGACGGCCACGTCCCCTCTTGGGGTGGACGGCGTGGACGAGGTGGACGGGATGGACAGCGATTGGCCGGCAAGGGCGCCGGCGCTCCCGGGAACCGCGCCGCAACGTGAGATCATCTATCCTCCCGCCATATCCGCGGCCGGGGACCGGCGGTAGGCGGCCAGCGCCGGCCCCAGCCCGGCCAACGCTCCGACCGCGGCCACCACGGCCAGGGCGATGAACTCCGTGGGATCGGTCGTCCACCCGCCGATGATCATGCCGGTCTGGCGTTGGAGCAACAGGCCCGCCGCGTTGACCGCCAGATGGCCGGCGGCCCATCCGCCCGCCACCCCGAGGAGCGTGACGAACAACGCCTCCAAGAGCATCAAGGCGAAGATCTCGCGCCGATGCGCCCCCAGCGCCCGCAAGATCGCGATGTCGCGCCGCCGCCGCTCGGCCGCCTGGTAGAGCGTGGCCAGGATGGTCAGCGCCGAGGCGACGACTACGATGTAGGCGATGCCCAACAGCGCCCGCTGCACGGGGCTGAGCACCTGTTGATAGAGGCGCAGCATCTCGAGGATCGGCACGGCGGCCATCGCGCTGGTCGTCTGTTGAATCTCCTTCGCCATCCACTGGCGCAGGCCGGGCATTTGCAGTTGCACGAGGATGGCGGTGGCTTCGCGCGGCTTGGGGCGTTCGAACGCGGCGGCCTCTTCGCTTCCCGCCGCCAGTTCCTTTCGTTCCTCGCGCTTCTCTTCGTGCACTTTCCAGATCGACCCGATCGTCGTGAAGATCGCGCGGTCGTTGGCCGAGCCGTTGGGCGCGAGGATTCCGACGACGGCATAGGGAAACTCGGCGTGCTCCTCGGCGCCAACTTCGGCCGCGGCCAGGCCGTGCGCGCCGACGAACGCGTCGCCGATCTTCAAGCCCGTGCGCCGGGCCGCGAGGGAGCCGACCACGGCCTCGAAATCCTTCTCCAACGGCCGGCCTTGGGCCATGCGCAGCGCCTGGCGCCATTCCGACGTGTCGGGATTGCGCTTCTGAAGCGAAAAGAAGTCCGGCGTGGTTCCCACGATGCGGAAACCGCGATAGTTGTCGCCCAAGCCGATGGGATACGCGGCGCGCACGCGGGGATCGCCCTTCAACTTGTCCAGGATGGAGTAGTCGATGTTCCCCGTCGGCGCGTCGAGGTGGTAAATCGTGCTTAGGACGAGTTGGAGCGGGCTGCCCTTCGCGCCGACGACGAGATCGAACGACGCGCCCTCGTTGACAAACGCGCTTTCGGTTTCGCGGCGCAAGGTGAGCACGCCGGCGATCAGCGCCGCGCCGAGGCCCACGCCAATCAGCGTCAGGCCAGTCACCAGCGGACGGCTCCAGAGGTAGCGCCATGCGATCCGCCAGAGGCTCATACGGCGGCCTCCGCGAGCGGCGCCTCGGCGGCGCGATGAACGATCAACTGGCGGGCATCGAACCGGCGCGGCAGGCGCGCGGCCAGGTCCGGGTCGTGCGTCACCAGGAGGAGCGTGCATCGCTCCTCGGCGCACATTTCGAGAATCAGGTCCAGGACGCGTTGCGCTGTAGGCGGATCGAGCGAGGCGGTCGGCTCGTCGGCCAGCAGGATCGCCGGGCGGTTGGCGACGGCGCGGGCGATGGCTACCCGCTGGCGTTCCCCGGCGGAGAGGCGCGCCGGGCGGGCGTGGGCGCGCCGTTCCAATCCCACGCGCCGCAGGAGGTCCATGGCGCGGCGGCGCCGGGAGCCGTCGGCGGCGAACCGCCCAAAGCGCATGCCGATCAGCACGTTCTCCAGCGCCGAAAACGGAGCGAGCAGGTTGTAGCCTTGGTAGATGAAGCCGAAC
>JAPLSS010000032.1 GCA_026398515.1 Candidatus Sumerlaeota bacterium
TGGGGCGCGAGTGTGGGGAAGTCGGCGTCGAACTTGCAGTTGCCCGTGACGAAAACGTGATCGCGCCGCCCGACGATTTCTTCCACGCGCGCCGCGTCGTCCTCGGTTTGCATGCAGAACGCGCGAATGCGCCGAAGGGGCGGCGCCAACAGGGTCCGCAGCTTCCGGTAGCGCGCAAACGAGCGCTCGGACATCCGCCCGTTAAGCAGGAAGACCGCTGCGCCGGCGCCGGTCGTTTCGAGCAGGAAATTCGGCCACAACTCCGCCTCGAACAGGACGGCCACGCGCGGCCGGAAACGCGCGATGAACTTTCGTACGTTCCACGACAGGTCGAGCGGGAAGTAGAACACCTCCTCGGCTTCCGTGAGCGAGCGGCGCGCGGCGGCTTGCCCGGTTTCGGTGACCGTCGAAGCCACCAGAGGCCATTGCGGCAGCGCGCTCTTGAGATGCGGCGCCACCGCCTTGGCCGCCGTCACCTCGCCCGCCGAAACCGCGTGCATCCAGACCGTGCCGCCCGGATACGCCTTGGGGTTTTTCCATTGCGGCCCGCGCCCAAGCATCCCGGCGGCGCTCTCGCGGTACTTGCCGCGCGCCAGCCGCCGCCACCCCAGGACGGGCAGAACGAGCGGAGAGGCGGCGAGGTAGAGCCAATCGAAACGGGTCATGGGAGGATCGGGCCAAGGTTCAGGGACTGGAACCCAAGGGCTAGGGATTAGAGAGAAGGATGGGGAAAGTCAAGAGACGGAATGCCGATTGCCGCATAACGGGCGCATTCCGCGGCGTAGCCTCGTCGGAGCGCCGGAGCATGAATGAGCGCGCGAAGCGTTTTGGAGTGCGGCGGCCTGCCGCCTGCTGGGCAAGCCGCCGCACTCCAAAGCGCTTCGCGCGCGACTCGATGAATCATGGGGGTTGCGCCGGCCGCGGAAAGGCCATAACCTGTCTGCTCCAACGCGTGGGCAAAGCAAACGTCAAGGAGAGAGAAGATGCCGGTTGTTCATGTGATTCGTCGTCGGGATTTCTTGGAATTCGCGGGAGCGGGCGCGGCAGCCGTGGCCGCGCCGCGATGGGCGCGCGCGGCTTGGGTCGGCGATCCACTGTCCGGCCGCAGGCCGAACATCATCCTCGTCCTGACCGACGATCAGGGCTATGGCGACCTGCATTGCCACGGCAACCCGGTCGTCGTCACGCCCCACCTCGATCGCATGCACGACGAGAGCGTGCGCCTGGCCGACTATCACGTCAGCCCCACCTGCTCGCCGACGCGCTGCTCCATCATGACCGGCCGGCACGAGTTCAAGTCCGGCGTCACCCACACGATCCTCGAACGCGAGCGGATGAGCCTCAAGGCGACGACCATCGCCCAGGTGTTGAAGTCCGCCGGCTACACGACGGGCATCTTCGGCAAATGGCACCTCGGCGACGAGGCGGACCACCAGCCCAACCGGCGCGGCTTCGACGAGGTGTTCATCCACGGCGGCGGGGGAATCGGGCAGACCTTCCCCGGCAGCTGCGGCGACGCGCCGGGCAACACCTACTTCGACCCGTGCATTCTCCACAACGGAACGTTCGAGAAAACGTCCGGCTTCTGCACCGACGTCTTCTTCGGCCAGGCCGAGAAGTGGATCGAGGCGGTGAAAGGCAAGCAGCCGTTCTTCGCCTACATCCCCACCAACGCCCCGCACGGCCCGCTTTCGTGCCCCGAGAACTACCTGAAGATGTACGAGGGCAAGGTCAATGACAACGTCGCCAAGTTCTTCGGCATGATCACCAACATCGACGACAACGTGGGCGCGCTCCTGGCGAAGCTGAGGGAGTGGGGCATCGAGCGCGACACGCTGGTCGTGTTCATGAACGACAACGGCGGCACGGGCGGCAAGAGCGTGTGGAACGCCGGCATGCGCACCGGCAAGGGCAC
>JAPLSS010000469.1 GCA_026398515.1 Candidatus Sumerlaeota bacterium
GGTGTAGCGATAGTGCATGGCGATCATCCAGCGCAGTTCGGCGATCTCCTCCGGGTCGGCCATCGTTTCCAGGTCGACCATTTCCTTGTTGCAGCGCATAGCGCCGAAATCGCCGGATTCGTCGAATATGTAGGCGATGCCGCCGCTCATGCCCGCGGCGAAGTTGCGCCCAGTGCGGCCCAGCACCGCCACGCGCCCGCCGGTCATGTATTCGCACCCGTGGTCGCCGACGCCCTCGGCCACCGCTCGCGCGCCGCTGTTGCGCACGGCGAACCGCTCGCCGGCCAGGCCGTGGACGTACATCTCGCCGCTGGTGGCGCCGTAGAGGGCGACGTTGCCGATGAGGATGTTCTTCTCCGGATCGAAGGTCGCCTCGTCCGGCGGCGCGATGATCAGCCGCGCGCCCGACAGCCCCTTGCCGAAGTAGTCGTTCGCGTCGCCCTTGACGGAGATCGTCAGCCCGCGCGCGGCGAACGCCCCGAAGCTCTGGCCCGCCGATCCGCGGCAGTGGATCTGGATCGTGTCCTCGGGCAGGCCCGGCGCGCCGTGGCGCCTGGCGATCTCGCCGCTGAGCATCGTGCCGACCGTGCGGTTCACGTTGCGGATCGGGATGTCGATGTCGACCGGTTCGCCGTATTCGAGCGCCGGCGCCGCGCGGGCGATCAACTCGTGATCCAAGGCGCTCTCCAGGCCGTGCTGTTGGCCGATCTGGCAATAGCGCCCGACGCCGGCCGGCGCATCGGCCCGATGCAGGATATTCGAGAAATCGAGCCCGCGCGCCTTCCAGTGATCGACCGCCTTGCGCGCATCGAGCCGGTCGACGCGCCCGACCATCTCGTGGATTGTGCGGAAGCCGAGTTGGGCCATGATGCGCCGCAGGTCTTCGGCCACGAAGCGCAGGAAGTTGACCACATATTCCGGTTTGCCGCCGAACTTCTTGCGCAGTTCCGGGTCCTGGGTGGCCACGCCGACCGCGCAGGTGTTCAGGTGGCACTTGCGCATCATCACGCAGCCCAGCGTGATCAGCGGCGCCGTGGCGAAGCCGAACTCCTCGGCGCCGAGCAGGCAGGCGATGGCCACGTCGCGCCCGGTCTTCAACTGGCCGTCGCACTCGACGGCGATGCGGCTGCGCAGGTCGTTCAGGACGAGCGTCTGGTGCGTCTCGGCGACGCCCAGCTCCCACGGCAGGCCGGCGTGCTTGATCGAGGTCTGCGGCGAGGCGCCCGTGCCGCCGTCGTAGCCGCTGATGAGCACGACGTCGGCCTTGCCCTTGGCCACGCCGGCGGCGACCGTCCCCACCCCGACTTCGGACACCAGTTTGACGCTGATGCGCGCGCGCGGGTTGGCGTTCTTCAGGTCGTGAATCAGCTGCGCCAGGTCTTCGATGGAGTAGATGTCGTGGTGCGGCGGCGGCGAGATCAACTGCACGTAGGGCGTCGAGTGCCGCGTCTTGGCGATCCAGGGGAAGACCTTCTCGGCGGGCAATTGGCCGCCCTCGCCGGGCTTGGCCCCCTGCGCTATCTTGATCTGCAATTCATCGGCGTTGACCAGGTATTCGATCGTCACGCCGAAGCGGGCCGAGGCGACCTGCTTGATGGCGCTGCGCCGCCAGTCGCCGTTCTCGTCTGGCCGGAAGCGTTCGGCGTCCTCGCCGCCCTCGCCCGTGTTGCTCTTGCCGCCGAGGCGGTTCATGGCGATGGCCAGCGTCTCGTGCGCTTCCTTGCTGATCGAGCCGTAGGACATGGCGCCCGTCTTGAATCGCTTGGCGATCGCGGTCCACGGCTCCACTTCCTCCAGCGGGACGGGCTGGTCCGCCGGCTTGAGTTCGAGCAGCCCGCGCAGGAACCCCAGCTTCTTCGTTTGGCCGTTCGCCAACTCGGCGAACTCGCGGTAGACGCGCTCGTCGTCCTGCCGCACGGCCTGCTGCAATTTGGCGATGGTGAGCGGGTTCCACTGGTGGAGCTCGCCATTGCGCCGCCACTGGTATTGCCCGCCCGATTCGAGATCCAGGCAGCCTTCGACCGGCCGCTCGGGGAACGCGCGCCGGGTCCGCTGGAGCGTTTCTTCGGCGATGACATCCAACCCCACGCCTTCGACGCGCGAGGCGGTCCACGAGAAATACCGGTCGATCACTTCGCGGTTCAAGCCGACGGCTTCGAAGATCTGCGCGCCGCGATAGCTTTGCAGGGTCGAGATGCCCATCTTCGACATGGTCTTGAGGACGGTCTTGTCCGCCGCCTTGACGTAGCGCTTGAGCGCCGTCTTCGCGTCGGCCTGGATCATCCGCCGCTCGAACATGTCTTCGATGGTCGCATAGGCGAGATAGGGGTTGACCGCGCCCGCGCCGTAGCCGAACAGGCAGCAGAAGTGATGCGGCTCGCGCGGTTCGGCGCTTTCCACCACGATCCCGCAGCGCGTGCGTTTCCGTTCGCGGATCAGGTGATGATGCACGCCGCCGACGGCCAGCAGCGCGGGGATCGGCGCGTTCTCGCGATCGACGCCGCGGTCGGAGAGGATCAGGATCGCATAGCCGTCGTCGACGGCCTTCGCGGCGGCGGCGCACAACTCGTCCATCGCCCGGCGCAGCCCCTCGCCGCCTTCGGAGGCGTTGAACAGCATCGGCAGCGTGGTCGAGCGGATGCCGTTCGCGTCGATGTCGCGGATGGCCCGCAGTTCCTCGTCGGTCAGGATCGGCCGGTCGAGCCGCAGCTGGCGGCAATGCTCCTCGGTCTCCTCGAACAGGTCGTGCCCGGCGCCGATGTTCGTCACGAGGGAGGTGACCAATTCCTCGCGGATCGCGTCGAGCGGCGGGTTGGTGACCTGGGCGAAGAGCTGCTTGAAGTAGTCATACAGGAGGCGGCTGCGATCCGACAGGACGGCCAGCGGAGTGTCGTTGCCCATCGAGCCGACCGGCTCCTGCCCGTCGGTGGCCATCGGACCCAGGTAGATCTTCAGGTCCTCCGACGTGTAGCCGAAGGCCTGCTGGAGAGTCAGGAGCGCCTTGGGATCGCGGACCGACCGAAGAGCCTGCGGTTCCTGGGAGACATGCGGTTCCTGGGAGCGCCGGCGTCCTCGCCGACCTGTTGTTTCATCGCTCTCCACTGCCTCCTTGCCGGCGAGGCCGCCGGCGCTCCCAGGAGCCAGCTCATCGAGATGAACCAGGTTCTTCACCAGCCATTGGCGATAGGGCCGGCGCCGCGCCATCTCGCTCTTGATCTCCTCGTCGTCGATGATGCGCCCCTGGGCCGTGTCGATCAGGAACATGCGTCCCGGCTGCAACCGGCCCTTCATCGCGACGTTCGCCGGGTCGATGTCCAGCACGCCCGTCTCCGAGCCCATCACCACCAGGCCGTCCTTGGTGACCAGGTAGCGCGACGGGCGCAGGCCATTGCGGTCGAGCACCGCGCCGACGCACTGGCCGTCGGTGAACGGGATCGAGGCGGGGCCGTCCCACGGCTCCATCAGGCACGAATGGTATTCGTAGAACGCCTTCTTCTCGTCGCTCATCGACTCGTGGTTCTGCCACGCCTCGGGGATGAGCATCATGATGGCGTGCGGCAGCGAGCGACCCGTGTGGTAGAGGAGTTCGATGGCGTTGTCGAGGATCGCCGAGTCGCTGGCGCCCGGCGTCAAAACCGGGAACAGCTTCTTAATGTCGTCGCCAAAGAGCGGCGAATGGAACAGCCCCTCGCGCGCCGTCATCCAATTCATGTTGCCGCGCAGCGTGTTGATCTCGCCGTTGTGGCAGAGGAAGCGGAACGGGTGCGCCAGGTCCCACGACGGGAAGGTGTTGGTGCTGTAGCGCTGGTGGACGAGCGCCAGGCCGCTGACCATCGACGGATCGGCCAAGTCGAGGTAATAGGCCTCGATCTGCGTGGCCAGCAGCATGCCCTTGTAGTTCATCGTGCGGCACGACAGGCTCGGCACGTAGAACGCGCGCTTCTGCGGCAAGTCCGAATCGCGCAGGGCCTTCTCCATCGCCTTGCGGATGACGTAGAGTTTGCGCTCGAACCGGGCGGCGTCGTTCATCCCCTTGCCGCGGCCGATGAAGATCTGGCGCACGGCCGGCTCGCTCTGCGCCGCCAGGCGTCCGAGCGCGCCGCTCTCGACGGGCACGTCGCGCCAGCCAAGCAGCTCCTGCCCCTCGGCGCGCACGATCGACTCGAACAGGTCGATGCAGTATTGGCGCTGCCGTTCGTCCTTGGGCAGGAAGACGTTGCCCGCGGCGTATTCCTTTTCCTCGGGAAGGCGGATGCCCAGTTCGGCGCATTTCTTCTGGAGGAACGCATGGGGCATCTGCATGAGGATGCCCGCCCCGTCGCCGGTGCTTTCGTCGCATCCGCAGGCGCCGCGGTGGGTCAGGTTCACCAGGATCTCCAAGGCCTTGCGGACGATCGAGTGCGACTTCTCGCCGCGCAGGCTGCACACCAGCCCGACGCCGCACGCGTCGTGCTCGAATTGCGGGTCGTACAACCCCTGCCGGGTCGGCCTGTCGTGGGGATTCATTGGACTGCCGCCTCCACTTCGGAATGAAGCGCTGCCGCGCTCTGACCATTCGCGCCGTCGCGGGGGCCGGCTTCATTCGGCCGGGGCGGCGCGTTCTCCAACAGAATCTGAATGAGGCTTTCCACGGCGGGCGAAAGGATCTTCTTGCGCCGATGGAGGATCGCCAGCGGACGCGTCAACTCCAGCCCCGCCACCGGGACGATCACCAGCGAGCCGCTCTGGACTTCCTTCTCCACCGTCGGCGTCGGCAGGATCGACACCGCGTCGGAACTCTCGATGCCGCGCTTGATGAACTCGATGTTGTCGAACTCCATGACCACGTTGACCTCGACCTTGTTCTCGCGCAGGACGCGGTCGATGTGGCGGCGGATCGCCAGGCTCGACTCGAAGGCCACGAAGTCCTCGCCCTTGAGATGATCGACCATCGCGCGCGGCAGGCGGGCCAGCCGGTGCGCCGGCGAACAGACCAGCATCATCGGGTCCTCGCGCCAGGGGATGACCTCCAGTTCGCGAATCGGGCGCGGGAAGGAGATCAGCCCCAGGTCGGCCTCTTCGCTCAGCACGCGCTCGTAGACGTCGTCGGGGTGCAGGTACATGAAGCGCACCGTGTCCTGCGGGTAGCGCTGCGCCAGCTTCTTGATGAATGAATTCACGTCGTAGAGGACGACCGAGTAGATCGAAGCCACCGTGATGCGGCTGGACGTCGACAGGCGCCGCACCATCAGCCGCTCCTCCAGCGCGAAGAAGCGGTCGACCACTTCCTTGCAGCCCTCGAAGAAGAGCTGGCCTTCGGCGGTCAGGGCCAGCGGGCGTTTCGAGCGGTCGATCAGGCGCACGCCCAGGCGCTTCTCCAGATGCAGGACCGCCTGGCTGGCGGCGGACTGGGAGACGCGGTTGATGGCCGCGCCGCGGGAGAAGCTGCGCTGGCGGATCACGTCGCAAAAGATCTTCAGGCCCTCAACGGTTGTCGATGACATGGGAGAGATCTCGCTTTCCGTGGAACCCCTGTCCACCTTCAGTGGCGAATATCTATACTCTTGATCGGCGAATAGTGCAAGAGAATAATATTAAAATCGCTAATGCGAAAAATCGGCTTGCGGCAGTGGCCTGGTGTCATGTATAGGATTGTATTTATTTGTTTTATGCTACATGCAGTTTCGCCGGTCCAGCGACGCACAAAAGATTGGTGGCCAAATATAGATGATGCACTGCATTAACAATATGAATTTTCGAGCATCAGAAATACTAATGCTGAGGGCGGGCGGAAGTTCGGAGCTACGGCTTCAGCCGTGATCGTGGAACGCCTGAAGCCGGCGCCAGGAACGGGAGGCTGGATCAGAGGAGGTCGGAGAAAAAGTTGCGGTAGAGAGTTAAGGCCTGTTGTCTTATGAACGCAGAGCGTTCTTTGAAAACTTCCAGATATTCGTCCCGCTCTTGCGGCGCATGGGCGAACCATTGCCTCAGCATCGCCCCATCGGCTTCCACGTGAAACTGCAGCCCGATGGCGGCGCCGAAGCGGAACGCCTGGCGCAGGAACTCGGTCTCCGCCGCCAGGAACGGATAGCGCTCCTCCTCATACACGTTCATCGGGCCGCCCATGGAAACCAAGGCGTCCAATCCTTCCGGGCTTGCCGGCAGAACATCTCCCGCATACAGCCGCGCATACCGGATCTCCGCGCCTCCCGCCGCCAGGAACTCGCCCCGCGTGCCAGAGCCTTCGGATTCCACGTGCAGGATCGCCAGGGCCTTCATGGAAACGGGCCTCCGCCCTCCCTCGCCCCAGCCGCCCGGGCCGTGCGCGGCACCGGCCTCCAAACCGCTCATTTCCTCTTCTTCCTGGTCTTCCCCGCCGCTGTGCTCTTTCCTTCGGTCGGGGATTCGCCGGCGGCGGCCGTCGCGCCTCGATCGGTGCGCGCGCCCGCGGGCTCGGGGATTCGGCCCTGGTCGTTGGTGTCTTCGATCCATTTCTCCAGGACCGCGCGCAACGTCTTCAACTCGGCCTGGTGTTCGGGATCGGTTGACTCCGCGAGGTTGTGGATTTCGTGCGGGTCGGTTTGCAGGTCATAGAGTTCCTCGTCGGGCATGCGCGGCCGGCAGAGGAACTCCTGGGCAGGCGTCAACTGGCCCTGCGCGTGCAGTTCCTTCAGGAGGTTCCAGACCGGATACGCCCTCTCCTTGTAAGCGTTCGGAGCGAGAAAGGGGGTCTCGGGAGTGAAGTTGCGGATATAGCGATAGCGGGCGTCGCGCACCGTGCGAATGCGCATGACCGTCTCGTCGCAGCGGTCGCGAGCGCCGAAGACGTGCTCCTTCGGCGCGCCGACGCTGTCTCCGAGAAACGGGCGCCCCTGCATCTTCGGCGGGATCGGCGCGCCCGCCAGGGAAAGGAACGTCGGCGCCAGCTCGATGGACTCCAACAAACGGTCGTCGACCGACGCGGGACTGTAGTGCGCCGGCGCGGGCAGGCCCTTTGGCCAGCGCAGGATCAACGGCACATGAAGCCCTTCCTCGTAGCAGAATTGCTTCCCCCGAACCATCGACTCGCCGTTGTCGCCCTGGAACAGGACGACGGTGTTGTCGGCCAGGCCGTCTTTTTCCAGTTGCGCCAGCACGACCCCGATCTTGCGATCCAGCTCTTTGGCCGAGTCCAGATACTTCGCGTAGTCCTCGCGCGTCACGGGGTGGTCGGGGTAGTACGGCGGCAGCTCCACCGCGGCCGGGTCCGTTTGTTTCGGGGCGTGGTAGGAGCGGTGCGTTTCGCCAAAATTGATCTGGGCGATGAAGGGCTGGTGGGGCTGAAGGTCGGCCCAGTCGTCTGAATCGAAGGACTTGTCGCTAGCGCGGAAATTCCAATCGGTCTTGCCCTTGGCCGAGAAGCCGAGGTCTTTCGGCAGTTTTCGCAGGTTCGCGGTGAAGTAGCCGGCGTCGCGCATCCAGCCGCTGAGAATGCGCACGCCGTCGGGAAGCGGCTTCTTGTCGCGGGTCCGGTGGTTATGCGCGCCGATGGTGGTCGCGTACATGCCCGTGTTGAACGCCGACCGGCTGGGCGAGCAAACGGGCGCGGTATCGTAGAAACGAGTGTACCGCGCGCCCTCGGCGGCCAGCCGGTCGATGTTGGGCGTGGACGCGGCTTTCTGTTCGCCGTAGCAGCTGTAGGCCGACGGCCCCGTGTCCTCGGCGATGAGCCAAAGGAAATTCGGTTTCGACGGGGCGGCCTCCGCCTTGAGCGCCCCGCCGGCCAGGAAACCGGCGGCCACCGTAAGAAACGTCCTTCGATCCGTCTTCACGAAACAGACTCCTTCCTTCTGCGCCGACGCGCGGCGTCGCGTGGAATACACTCGCCCGTCTTGGCCCTGGCGGCTGCGGCGTGCGGCGAATTTCGGCCATTCCTCCGTGGGAAGCAACCCCGTATTCCGGCGGCGGCGCCAAACGGTTCCTTACAAGCGCGCCTTGCACAATTCGACGAGCGCAGGCAGTCTTAGGTTCGCGACGAGGACAACCCGGAGGGAAACGCATGATTCTTTGGCCCACGTTTAGGGGGGTGCGGCTGGCGCGCGCCGGCGCCGGCGCGGCGGCTCCATTCTTCGCCATGGCCTTGTTCGTGTCGCCGACGGCGCGCGCGGCGGATTCCGCGGAAACAAAACCGGAAGCCGCCGCGAACACGGCCGAGCCGGCGTTTCAACAACTGGTGAGCCGCGCCTCCGCCGCGCCGCCGGAATCCCCGATCGATCCGAAAGCTGACCCCATTCGCGCCTATCGAGTCTCCCCGGAGGCGATCCGTGTGCGCAAGGACGCGGTGGTGGACGCGGTGAAACAACTCAACCCGGGCAAATCCAAGAATGGGAAATACTCGCTTCGGGCCGTCCTGCCGCGCCTCCTGCGGGATCCGGCCGACGCGGCGTCGCTCGCGGCCATCGAGAGCGCGGTGTCGTCGGAGGAGCATGATTCGTTCGCCGAAATCTATCTCGCCCAAGTGTACGGCCGATTCGGCGCGTCGCTTCCGGCGTCGCTGCGGGATGTGTTTCGCGCCCAGGCTGAGGCGTACCCCAAGTTTCTGGGCGGCGGCACGGAAAACATGGTCGGGATGGAGCGCGTCGCCGCCATGGTGTTCGGCGAGGCGTTTCCGGAGATGAAGACGTCTTACGGCATGCCGGGGCGCGACGTGGCGGACCAAGCCGTCCAATGGATGCGCCGCTACGGCAAGGAAGTCTATCGCTGGTCCATGAGCGAGTATCTTTCCCCCATTTACCTCGGCGTACATAATGAGATCTGGCTGACCGCGAACGAATACGCCCACACCGACGCAGCCCGTTTGATGAGCCGCGCGATGCTCGACTGGATCTGGACCGACCTGGCCGTCAACTCTCATCTTGGACAGGTTCTGCCCCCGCAGACGCGGGCGAAGAGCATGCACACCCGCGGCCCGCAGATGACCTACCCGAACACGCACACCCAGTGGCTGTCCTGGCTGTACTGGGGCGACGAGCGTTCGCGGCCGGGACGAGAGGACCTCCCGCCGTACATGGCCCAAATCAAGCCGAACATGCCGGTCAACGAAGCGTTCGGCGGCTTCGCGCTGGGGCTCCAGTCGGCAGTCATTCCCGCCGTCTCCGAGGAATATCCCAATGAAATCATCCGAAACATCGGCGCCAAACGCGTCCGAACCCCCTATCGTCTCCTGCAAAGCCGGGTCAACTTCGGAGCGCTGATTGGCGCGGGCGACAGCCCGGCCGCGAAGATGCCGGCTATGGATGCGATCCATCGTTATAATCTGCGCAGCGTATATGTAGCTAAGGACTATGCGATCGGCGCCGGCTATTTCCGCCAGCATCTGCAGTCGGAAAACCTCATGCACCTCATGCCCATGGGAATCGTGTATCAGAGCGATGATCCGCTCAATTTGATATTCCTGTCTCACCCCTACTGGTACACGGCTCTCCAGGACGAAAGAACCGGCAACGAGCTCGGCCTGGATGACTGGCTCGGCCATAGCCCGTTCGAACAGTCCGTGCATTGGGATAATGCTATTCTAACATTATATGATATCCCAGAGGCCGATCCTTACCTCGGCGCGGCGATCGGCACGAAGAACGAGAAATGGCTGTCCGAGAGAAGCCCGAAATGTATCCGCGCCGCGTGCCTGTACGTCCCGGCGACGATTGATGAGAAGCGCCAGACCCCGTGGGGATGGCTTCTGCGCGAAAAGGACGTGTACATCGCCGTCCGGCCCTTCGGCGTCGAACGCGCGGAATGGCAAACGTGCGACCATCCCGTTCAGGCCGGTTACGAGCGGCTTGTGCTCTACGGCGCGCTCATGGGCGTGGCGATCGAGGTAGGCGACCGCGGCGAGTATGGCACGCCTGACGCCTTCGCTCAGAAAGTGGGCCAGGCCGCTCTCGATCTTTCAACACTGAGCCAGGACAAAGAGGCGCGCTATGTCTCAAGCCGCGGGGCCTCGCTGCGCCTCGGCTTTGCCGCCGACGGGGGATTTCCCCGCGCCTGGGTCGACGGCGCGGCCCTGGACTTTGAAAACTGGCCGGTGTGCGAAAGCCCGTACGTCACCTGCCGCAACGGCGTCCTCGACGTCAACGATGGAGCCAAGGGCTTCACGGTCGACTGGAGCGGCGACTATCCCGCGTACACCTACTACGATCTGGCGAACGGCGCCAGACACGCCACCGGCAGCGAGCGGTTGGAACAGGGATCCATGAAGAAGAAATGACTCGCGGGGGGCGCGTTCTGCAAGCGTGGCGCAGACAGTCTTGTCTGCGCGGTTGCCGCAATTCGCTTGCCATGCACGGGCAGGACTGTCTGTGCCACTCAAAGCGCCGTCTTCCTGCTGCAATGGCGAGGGCGATCCCGGCCAACGACGGGACTACTCGCCCGCGGCCGCGTGCGGAATCGTCCGCCGCGCGTTTTCGCGGTAGATCTTCTTCAAGACCTCGTCGGGCAGGCCGAGGCCATGGATGGGGAAGCGCGGCACGCCCCAGCTGCCGTCGTAGTCGGGATAGCGGATGCACTCGTCGCGGGTTTCGAGGAATCGGAAGTAGCAACGATACATCGCCGCGTCGATGGGCATGTCGGAACCGAACAGGATGCGATCCTGGTATTCGATGAAGAAGTCGCGCGCCCGGTAGGGCTGCCGCCCCAACTCGTCGATGCGCGCCGCGAAATCGACCATCACGTTCGGATTCTCGTCGAGGAGATGGGCCACGTACGGCAGGTTCTCCGGCCAACTGGCCACGTGCGGGAGAATGAACGTCGTCCGGCGATGGCGCGCGATCAGGCGGTCGCGCTGCGCCAACAGATCGCCGAACGACGCCGGCCCGCCGTGGAAACTCCAGTCGGGGTACTTCAGAAGCGCCACGTATTGCTCGTTGCGCTCATCGACCGGATCAAAGAAAGCCGGTGGATCGGCGGAATGGATCAGGACCGGCAACTCCAACTCGGCGGCCCGGCGCCAAACGGGGTCCAGCCGCTCGTCGTCGATGCGCACGAGCGAGCCGTCGGCGTCGGTGAAGCGCAGGCCGAGCTCCTTCGTCACCTTCAGCCCGCGGGCCCCCAGGCGGGCGTCGGCCTCCAGGCCGGCGATCGCTTCGTCGGCGAAATCGCCCGCGCCGAAGAGCCGGAAATCGCCCCAGCGCGCAAAGGCCGCCATCGTGAATCCCAGGAAGCGCCCGGGGGAGTTCTCCTGCGCGCGCTGTTGGAATTCCGCATAGGGCGCCGGCTCCAGCGCATAACCGGTTCCCGACCAGAAGAACCGCGTGTTGGCAGTGACGTTCACCAGCCGTTCGACTCCGACGTCGTCGAGGATGCGAATGCGGTCTTCCGGCGAGTGCGAATCCCAGAGGTGATTGTGGCTGTCGATTACGGGAAAGCGCGCCCGCCGCGGCGTGTTGTCCGGCAGGCCGCGCAACTGGCTCAGCGGCGCGTAATCCTTGAGCAAAACGGGCTTGATCTCCTTCATCCGGCCGCTCCCGCGCTTCAGGCTGGAAGCTGTCCGCCTCTGTCGCGAACATGGAGAGCATGGATTCCGGCGGACCCGAAGGGCCATGAGTCGCCGTCACGGCGTGACCGCCTCGATCCCGGTCATGTCGCAGAAATCCACCAGCGCCGGCGCCAGATCCTCGCCGTACCCGAGGCACGCGTATTCATTGTTCCAGCGCTCCAGGAGAACGTCGCTGTCGCCCTCGTAACGCACGAACCCATGCGGCCAGAAGGGGATTCCGCATTCCCGCCGGCGCTTCTCCAGCGTTTTGGCCGGCGGCTCGAACACCTCGCACCGGGCGATGACCATTTCGAACCGCCCGTGGTTTCGTCCCAGCCGCGCCAGCGCGCCCCGCCCGACCTTGCACACCAGGCTGACCGACAGCCCGCCGGCCTCGCCCTCGGTCGGGATGCCGTGCTCGGCGAACCCCGCCGGCCCCAGTTTCCCCGCCAGCGAGGGAGGGCACGCCCCGTCGCCGATGATCTTGATCTCGCGCGCCTTTTTGTCGAGGTGCTGAAGGTCGCCGTAGTAGACGGGCTCCTTGCTCAGTTTCGTCAGCAGCAGGACCGACATCGCCGTGTTGAAATCGCCAAGAGTGGACGCGCCCCAGCCGTCTTCCAGCATCATGCTCTGCGCGAAGCACGTGGCCGAATAGTCGTCGCCCAAGCCGGGGAACGACTGGATGGTGTAGAAGTCCCACGCCTCCTTCTCGACGATCTTCTTGATCGCCAGGTAAAGCCGCATCGAACGCTCGTTGACCAGGCTCTTCTCCGGCAGTTTGCCGAACAACCGTTTGATCCGCGGCTCCAGCGCGTTCAACTCCCCGGCCGAGATCCTCTGGGCGGTTTCGAGCAGTTCCGTCGTGTCGCGCGAGTCGATATCCACGCCGAATTGCCGCATCCATTGCGAGGGATCGGCCACGCCGCACGTCTGGCCCATGCCGCGTCCGCCGAAGGTCCCGATGGTCGCCATGTTCAGGAAGTTCTTCAGGTGGGCCGCCCGGCAATAGCTCGCGATCTTGCCGACTTCGGCGGCATCGTCCGCCGCCCCGTATACGAACTTGTGCGGGACGCCGACCTCTCGCAACGCTCCGTGCATGACCAACCCGCCGACGGGCCGCCAGCCTTGCGATCCCGGATGAGTCCAAATCAGGACGCCGCGTCCGGTCAGGGCGTAATCGCGCACGGCCGCAACCAGATGGGCCGCCCAGACCCACGTGCCGGAAAAGAGCACGACGCCGTCGATCGTCTCGTCGTCTTTCATCTTCTTGAGCGCCGCGCGCGCCTCGGCTTTGCTCGCCACAACGAGGCCGTGTTCGATGAGCTGCATTCCGCGGCCGCGCAACGCCTGCTTCGACGCGCGGACCACCGCCTCGTCGATGAATGGCTGCCCCATCGGGTCCTTCAGCCCATCCTTGTGCACGCCGTAGACGATGAAGCCGATCCGGGGGGTGATCATCGGACTGTCCTCGCGTTCGTGAAGTCAGGGCGATCCGGCGATGAAGCCGCATGGGCGGAAGCAAACACCCCTTGCGCGGAGACTGGCAAGAAGATTTAGTGGACTATGCCCGACATTGGGGGCCCTACTATGGACCCGATTCCATGACTCAGGCTTCGTTGAGGAGGCGAAAGGCATGAAGAATGAATTGAATGTCGTTTGGTTCTGTCTCGACACCCTGCGCGCGGACCATCTCAGCGCGTACGGGTACTTCCGCAAGACCTCGCCGACGATGGATCGGCTGGCCCAGGAGGGAGTTCTCTTTCCCCAATCGCGCGCCAACGCCGTGGCCACCGGGCCGGGGTTCACTTCGATGTTCACCGGGCGCTACGCGATCAACAACGAGTGGCACCTGACGCCGCACGACGTGCCCGACGTGATCAACTTCCCCGACGCCGAGCCGGTGTTCACCGAAACGGTCTGGGACCACGGCGGCCTTACGACGGCGGCCTTCGACAACTTGTTCAACTTCCGTTCGCGGATGAAGCAATTCGTGCGCGGCTTCGAGTATTACATCAATGTCACACGAACGTCGCGCCCCGTGCATCACCACGTCGTCGGCGGCGCGGTGAACGAGCGCCTGTTGCCCTGGATTCGCCAACACAAGGACGAGCGCCTCTTCCTGTTCGTGCACTATTGGGACCCACACACCCCTTACAATCAGCCCGATGAGTTCGCGCGCCCGTTCAAGCACGAGCGCGGCCGGCTTGATGATCTCGAAGTGCGCGAGGCGCCGGCGGGCTATCGCTACGTGCCGGGCTGGGGGACGGTCGATCAGGTCCCCGGCGCCGAAGGCCCCGTCGATTGGAAGCCCGCGCCCGCAAGTCCATCTCGCCATCCGACCGCCATCGACACCTACGACGGGGAGATACTTTACACCGACCATTTGATCCGCCAGGTGATCGACCAGCTCGACGCCTGCGGCATTCTCGACCGGACGGCTATCGTTATCAACGCCGACCATGGCGAGCAGCTGAATCAGCATCTTAACCTGTGGGGCCACGCCGGGTTGCATGACGCGAATGTCTTCACCCCGCTGATCCTGTGGAGGCCGGGCTTGCTGCCGGCGGGCGCGCGGCCCGCGGGCTATGTTCATCACCTCGACGTCGGCCCGACCATCCTCGACATCTTGGGAATTCCGCCGAATTACCCGATGGATGGCGCCTCGCTATTGCCGCTGGTCCGCGGCGAGGCGGCCCCGCGCAATCACTGCTTCCTGGAGACGCTCGGCATGCGGGCGGTGGTGCGGGATGGTTGGAAATACATCTGGCACATGCAAGCGAAGGACGAGCTCTACGATTTGAACGGCGACCCGATGGAGGTCATCAATCGCCTCGATGAGGAACCGGGGCGCGTCGCGGCGCTGCGCGCCGAGTTGTTCGAGTGGGTGTCCACGAACCTCGGCAAACGCCCCGATGCGATGGCGCTGCAACTCGCGCGTATAGAAGCCGTCCGCGGCAAGCCGACTCCGTACCTATAGGAGGCTTCGCATGGCTCATCCCCGCAAACCAAACGTCCTGATATTCATGCTCGACACGCAACGCGCGCGGAATATCTCGTGTTATAGCTATGACAAGCCCACCACGCCGAACATCGACCGCCTGGCCGAGGAGGGCGTCGTCTTTCTCGACAATATCTCGTCGGCGGTATGGACCCTGCCCGCCGTGGCTTCGCTGATGACCGGCCTGCACGTGCACAGCCATGGCGCCGGCGCGCACAATGAATCCTACGGCGGCCCGTTTCCTACTCTGGCCGAGGCGTTGACGAAGGCCGGCTATCAGACGGTCGCCTTTTATGGCAACATCTACGCCGCCATGTCGAATCAGGGCTTTCACCAAAGCCATCTCATGAAGGGAGATGAGAAATACATCGGCCCTGACTGTTTTGATGTGTCGCGGCGACGCATGGCGGACGCGATGAGTTGGTTGGATCGCCACGCGGGCGCCCATGAGCCGCCCTTCTTTATGTATCTCCAGGTCATGGACCCCCATCTCCCGCTCCATCCGGTCTCGCCGTTCAAGGAGCGACTTTGCTTGCCGGATATCAAACCCGAGGAATTGGCCGCCATCCCGCGCGACGTGTTGGAAGTATATGTCGCGAAACATCATGTAAGTGAGCGTCAGCGCGCCATCTTGCTATCCATGTACGACGCGGAGACGGCCGCCGCCGACAGCCACGTCGGCGTTCTCATGGACTATCTCCGCGCGAAGAACCGGATCGATGATACCCTCATCTTCATCATGAGCGATCATGGCGAGATGTTCTGTGAGCATCCAAACCTCGGCGGGGGGCAGCAGTTCACTCATCACATCTGCTGCTATGAGGAATTGATTCATGTGCCGCTGGTCGCGCGTTATCCCGAGGGGTTTCCGGCGGGCAAGCGCGTGGCGCACAGCACGCAAACCCATGACATCTTCCCCACCGTCGCTGAAATCGTCGGCTTCGAGGCGCCGTATTGCCAAGGGTCCAGCCTTCTCTCGGCGTTGGGCGGCCAGCCCAAGCGCTCCTGGACGCTGACCGAATACATGAAGAGCATCCATATCGCCGCGCGTGTCTTGCGACTCATGCCCGATATCGATCAGCGGCTGTTCGTGCGATGGCTCAAGGCCTATCGCAAGGACGGGATGAAATATATCTGGACGTCCGACATGCGCGATGAGTTATATGACCTGCGCGCCGACCCCGGGGAGCATAACAATCTGATCGAGCGCGCGCCGGAGAAAGCCAGGGCCATGCGTTTGGAGTTGGAGGCGTTGATGACGACGCCGCCGCCGGCCGACCGCGGCGATTGTGTCTGGGGCATGGACAGGAATGATCCGCGCCTCGCCAAGCTGCGGGGAATGGAGTGGTATCTGGAGAGGTAAGTCAGAGAGTTTTTCGAATGGAGAATCGTGGGATGGCCTTCGGTTTCACTCAGGATCAATGGAGCGAGATCCGCGCAAACGCGCGGCGGTGGTGGGCAGGGGAGTTGAAGAGGCCGCTCATTCAATTGCGCGTGCCGGGGCGCGGCCCGGGACGGCCCGAACCGGCGCTGCCGCACAAGGCGCGCGCGGCGTTTTATGATCTCAGTGTGCCGGCGGAGCGGATCGCCGACCGGTGGGACTATGATTTGTCCCGTTTTCATTGCCTGGGCGACGCATTCCCCGTGCAGTGGGCCGACTTCGGCCCCGGGGTCATGGCCGCCTTCATGGGCGCGCGCCTGAACGCCGACGGGCGCACCTGCTGGTTCCACCCCGAGACCCTTCAGGAGATCCCCGACATCGAATTTCGCTACGATCCTGACAACGCGTGGCTGCGCCGCTGCAAGGATCTCCATCGCGCGGCCGCGGAGCGCTGGGAGGGGCGCGTGCAAGTTTCGATGACCGACTTGGGCGGGAACCTCGACGTCCTCTCGACGTTCCGCCCGGCCGAGCGCCTGTTGCTCGATCTCTACGACCACCCCGACGCGGTCAAGCGCCTGACGTGGGAGGCGCATGAGTTGTGGTGGCGGTATTTCGAGGAGCTCAACGGCGTGCTGCAGCCGGCCAATGCGGGCTATACGGCCTGGGCGCCGATCTTCTCCAGCGACCCGTATTACATGTTGCAATGCGATTTCTGCTACATGATCGGCCCGGCGATGTTCGACGAGTTTGTCAAGCCGGAGCTCGAAGCCAGCTGCCGGCGGCTCGGTCATGCGTTCTATCACCTCGACGGGCCGGGGCAGTTGCCGCACCTCGATTCGCTCCTCACGATCCAGGAATTGAAAGGCGTGCAATGGGTCCCCGGCGCCGGCGCGCCTGATTGCGCCCATTGGCCGGAGGTCTATCGCAAGATCCGCGACGCCGGGAAGCGCATCCAAGTGTTGGGCGATTTGCAGGCGCTGGACGCGGTCGTCGAGCAGCTCGGGAGCGCCGAAGGCATCGTCTACGTTGGCAATGCGAAGACGGTGGACGAAGCCAACGAGGCGTTGAGAAGATACGGGGTGATTTGAATTGCCGATTGTCGATTGCCGATTGCCGATTGAAACAACGGGGCGACTCCTCGGCGCGCCGCCGCCCCATCGCCGTCCACCGCGTCCATCCCGTCCATCTCGTCCATCCCGTCCAACGAGGACCTTCGCGCACCCCGGAACCGCCTCCGCAACCGAGGAACCCAAACCATGAAAGCCGCCTGCATTTCCGCTCCGAACCAGTTGGAGATTATCGAAACGCCGACGCCCGCGCCGGCCGCGAACGAAGTCCTGATCCGCGTGATGGCCTGCGGCATCTGCGGCACCGACCTGCACATCTTCCGCGGCGAATACATGGCCGGCTATCCCATCACCCCGGGGCACGAGTTCTCGGGCGTCGTCGAGGCGGTCGGCGCCGGCGTGACGCGGTTCAAGCCGGGCGCCCGCGTCGCGGTGGAGCCGAACATCTCCTGCGGCAATTGCCCCGTCTGTTTGTCCAACCGCCAGAACTTTTGCGAGAACTGGCAGGCCGTCGGCGTGACGCGCCCCGGGGCCATGGCGCAATGCGTCGCCGCGCCGGAGACCGCCGTGTTCGACATCGGCGATCTTCCATTCGAGGCGGCGGCGTTCATGGAGCCGCTGTCCTGCGTGATTCAC
>JAPLSS010000945.1 GCA_026398515.1 Candidatus Sumerlaeota bacterium
ATGAGAGGCGTATCATAAGTTGAGCGGTTCCTGGGAGCGCCGACGTCCCCGTCGGCAATGAATCGCAAACCGATTTGCTTTTCCGACGAGGACGTCGGCGCTCCCAGGAACCGCAAACCAAAAATGCGAAGGAGGCGTTTCATGAAATTCGGACTGGCGGGGGACTCGCTGGGCGCGCACCGCAAGAAGGGCATGTTGCCCACGGCGGCCGATTGGCTGCGCAAGACGAAGGAGCTCGGCTATCAGGGCATCATGATCAGCGTCCAGACTCTTCCCCTCGACGACAAGGCGGCCTTGAAGGACCTGAAGGCGCTGGCCGACGAACTGGGCCTGTACGTGGAACTGCGCCTGGGCCGCCCGCTCATCGAGAAGGCGGTTGACGAAGGGAAGGCCGACCGCATCTTCGGCGCCGCCAAGCTCTTCGGCGGAAAGGTCCTCGCCTCGATGCTCGAAAACTGCTTCCTGCGCGAGCAGCAGAAGTGGGACGCGCCGCGGATCGACGAGAACATCAAGGGCTTGGGCAAGAGTTTGCGGCGCATCGCCAAAGTCGCCAGGGACTATGACCTGCCCGTCGGCTTCGAGAACCACATCGACTACCGCACGGACGAGATCGAACGCATTCTGCACGAAGTTGACTCGCCGTTCATCGGCATCCTTTACGATACGGCGAACCAACTATTCCTGGCCGAAGACCCCGTCGATTCGTGCCGGCGCTTGGCCTCGCGCATCGTCGCGGTGCATTTCAAGGATGGCTATGTGATCGACGACCCCGTCGGCGTGCAGATCGTCTGGTGCGTCCCGGGCGAGGGCATCGTCGATCTCGACAAGATCACGGACATTCTTGTGGGAACCGGGCGCGAGATGAACCTGAACCTGGAACTCATCGCGCCCCAGGTCCTGCCGATCACAATCAAGACCGAGGAGTTCTGGACGATTCTCGGCCGTCCGCGCGACGATAATTCGCCGGGGATGAAGCTGTTCAAGGCCGGCGTGGCCGTGCCGCACACGCTGCCGCCGACCGATCCGGACGAGCAGGTCCGCTTTGAAGCCCAGGAGCTGAAGCGCAGCGTCGCCCCCATGCGGCGCTTCACAAAGCAGTGAAGGAAAGCATTCATGAGACATATAGGTCCTATGTCGTTGATTCTTCCGAGGAGACCAATCATGAGCCATTCGCATCGCCTTTCGCGCCGCGAGTTCTTAACGACCGCGGCGACCGTGGTCGCCGCGCCGGCGATCATCCCGGCTTCGGCCCTGGGCCAAGGCGCCGCCCCGCCGCCGAGCGAACGCATCACGGTCGGCCTGATCGGCCTGGGCAAGATTGGGATGGGAACTCACGTGAGAGGATTCCTGTCCGAATCGCGGGTTCAAGTCGTCGCGTTGTGCGACGTGGAATCGCAACGGCTCCAGCAGGGCAAGGCGCTGGCGGAGAAGCAGTACGCCGACCGGCTCGGCAAGGGCGGCTACAAGGGCTGCGACACCTACGGCGATTTCCGCGACCTGGTGGCGCGGCCCGACATCGACGGCGTGGTCATCGCCACGCCCGACCACTGGCACGCCCTCATCGCCATCGCGGCCATGGAGTCGGGCAAGGACGTCTATTGCGAGAAGCCGATGGGCCACTCCATCACCGAGGCGCGCGCCATGGCCGAGGCGGCGCGGCGCCACGGGCGCGTTTTCCAGGTCGGCAGCCAGCAGCGCTCCGACCGCGCGTTCCGCTTCGCCTGCGAGCTCGTCCGCAACGGGCGCATCGGCAAAGTCCACACGGTCCGCGTCAACATCGGCGGGCCGCCCGAATACTGCAACCTTCCGCCGGAGCCGACGCCCCCGACGCTCGACTGGGACATGTGGCTGGGCCCCGCGCCGTGGCGGCCGTTCCATCACACGCTCTGCCCGATCCCGAGCGACGGCTTTCCGCCGTGGCGCTCGTATTGGGAATTCGGCGGCGGCGCGATGAACGACTGGGGCGCGCACCACTTCGACATCGCGCAATGGGGCCTGGGCATGGACGAAAGCGGGCCGGTCGAGGTCCATCCGCCCGACGGCAAGGACTACACGCTCCTGACCTACAAGTATGCGAACGGCGTAATCATGACTCGCGGCGACGGCCTGAAGGGCGCGGCGACCGAGTTCATCGGCGACAACGGGCGCGTGGCCGTCAACCGCGGCCAGTTCCTCGTCACCGAGCCGGAGAGTTTGAAGCGCGAGACATTCGGCCCCGGCGACGTCCGCCTCTATGACAGCACCAGCCACCGCGGCAATTGGCTCGACTGCATGCGCACGCGCCGGCCGACGATCTGCACGGCCGACATCGGCTATCGCACGGCGACCGTCTGCCACATCGGCAATATCTGCTACCTGCTGAATCGTCCGTTGCGCTGGAGTCCGGAAAAGGAGCGCTTCGAAAACGACGGCGAGGCGAACCGCCTTCTCTGCGCCTTCATGCGCGAGCCGTGGCGGGTGTAGCGAGTAGGCCAGCCTTGCCCCTCGGCTCCGCTCGGGATCTGCGGCCGAGGCTGGCTTGAGTTCGTAGTCCCGCCTTCAGGCGGTCACGCGGTTCGATCGTGCTGTCCGACTTGGCGCAGACCGCCTGAAGGCGGGACTACGAACTCAAGCGATGGCCTTTAGAGAAATCAACATAAGGAGACGATCGATGAATCGATTTGTCCGCATCGCGTTAGGAGTCTTGTGTTGTGGAGCGAGCGTTCCTCAAATCGCCCGCGCCGACGTTCAACTGCCCGCCCTGTTCTCGGACAACATGGTCCTGCAACAGGGCGTCGCCGTCCCGATCTGGGGCAAGGCCGATCCTGGGGAGAAGGTGACCGTCACGTTCGAAGGCCAGACCGTCTCCGCCACCGCCGACGGAGGCAAGTGGATGGTCCGCCTCCAGCCGCTCAAAGCCGGCGGCCCCAGCGACATGACCATCGCCGGCAAGAACACCATGACCATCAAAAACGTGCTGGTGGGCGAAGTGTGGGTCGGCGGCGGGCAATCGAACATGGCGCTGACGGTCAAGGTCACGGAGAACGGCGAGGAGGCCGTCGCTCAATCCGCCAACCCGCAAATTCGCCTGTTCAAGGTGGCCCAGGCCGCCAGCGACACGCCGCTCGACGACGTGAAGGCGAAATGGGAGGAGTGCGGCCCCGATTCGGTCGCCGGCTTCTCGGCCACCGCCTATTTCTTCGGTCGCGCCTTGCAAGGCGACCTCAAGGTCCCGGTCGGCCTGATCGAGTCGTGCGTCGGTGGCACGAGCGCCGTCTTGTGGATCAGTCCCGAAGCCTACAAAAGCGCCCCGGATCTCCAGTTGTTTGGGAAAGCGGCTAAAACGCGGACGGCGCAGCCGGCGCGGGCAACGAAGACGGCGGAAAAGGCGCCCGCGAAAGCCAAGGCGGAAGCGCCCGCGTCGCAACCGGCCCGCCCAAGGGCGAAGACCGCGAAAACCAGTTCGCCGGCGAAAGCGCCCCGCCCGGCGAAACCTTCTGCTCCCTCCTCGCTTTACAACGGGATGATCAAGCCGCTTCAGCCGTACGCCATTAAGGGGGCCGTCTGGTACCAGGGCGAGGCCGATTCCAGAGATCCGGAGCGCAGCCTGGCGTACCGCAAGTTGTTCCCCGCCATGATCGAATCGTGGCGCAAGGACTGGGGCCAAGGCGATTTCCCGTTCCTCTTCGTGCAACTCCCCGGCTTTGGGGCGCCGGATCGCGATTGGCCGGCATTGCGGGAATCCCAACTGAAGACCCTTAGCCTCTGCAAGAACTCCGGCATGGCTGTGGCCATTGACATCGGCGAGGAAAAGAACATCCATCCCAAGAAGAAGCAGCCGGTGGGCGAGCGGCTGGCGCTGGCGGCGCGCGCCATCGCCTACGGGGAGAAGATCGAATACTCCGGCCCGATCTACGACTCGATGAAGGTCGAAGGCGACAAGGCTGTCGTGAGTTTCAAACACATCGGCGGCGGACTGGAAGCGCGTGGGGGAGAACTGAAAGGCTTCGCCATCGCGAGCGAAGACAAGAAGTTCGTCCCGGCGACCGCGACAATCGCACCTTCGACAGGCTCAGGGCAGGCGGGCGACACGGTGGTCGTCTCCAGCCCCGACGTGAAGGCGCCGGCCGCCGTTCGCTACGCCTGGGCCAACTGGCCGCAGTGCAATCTGTTCAACAAAGACGGCCTCCCTGCTTCGCCCTTCCGCACCGACGACTGGCCCCTGGAGGAAGTGGCGGCGCCAACGAAGAGCGCGGCGGCCGAGCCGTGAGTTCGGAACCACGGCGTTCGGCGTTCAAGTTCGGCGTGACGCTTTCAGGCCCTCACAGGCGAGATCTTGCGCGAAGCGACGAAGGCCTCAGGACGGATGGCCGTTACAGTGGCGCAGGCTTTCCAGCCTGTGGTCTTGGGCATCCCGCGCCACTCTCTCATTCACAGGCGGGAGAGCCTGCGCCACTTGTGCCGCTGTTTTCTCTCATACCTATGCGGGTTTTCCTCATCTTCCTCGGCCATGCCGCCGAAGCGAAAGAAGGGAAACTTCGCGCATCCTGGAGTGGTTTGCCGGGTTCGAAAGCGGCGGGTGGACGTGTCCATACGCGCCGGCTCATCCCGAGAACCTTGACTTGAATTCGCGCCCGCGCGAGGCGTCCCCCCGCACTTGTGGAAAGGCTGAAGGCGCGACTATGCGCATTCGAGCGAGGGGCCTGCTTTTTCTCCTGATTCTGGCGTTCGCGTCGGGCGTAGGCGTCGGGATTTGGGCGGCGCGCAACGCCAATTTGCCGGACAACGTGCTGGCGTCCTTCGACGCGGGAAACGCTTCGGCGATGCTGCGCCAGACCGGTGAGAAGGCCGCTCTCGCCGCGCGCCGCGCGTGGTCGGACGTGCGCGACGGCAAGGACAAGCTGAAAAGCCTTCCGCGGTCGGCCAAAGACCTTGAGGCCAAGTGGGAATCCGCCCGGGACCTTCTCTCCCTCGCCCGTCCGCGCCCCCAGGACGCCAAGCCGTCCTCCAAAACCGCCGCCAAGGAATGAGCGCGGTGGAGCAATCCAACGCGGCGCCATCGCAGCCCCAAGACAAGGGAACCGAAGAGGCGGTTGCCAATGCGCGTAAACCTTCAGCCCGGATGTCTCACCACGCCATCTTGGTAAGAAATCCGGGGTCGAGGGGCGAGGTCGGCGTCCTCATCGCTCCGCCCTTCTCCAGCAGACGGCTAAAGGCTTGCCGGTGCGCAAAATCTGCGCATCCCGGGCGCCTTGGGTGCGGGAAGAATTTGCTCAACCGATGTCGAAAGCTATTGCCCCGCGGCAGCAATGTGATCATATAGTCTTCCCCGGACAGGCTCAGACGCACCTTTTGGAACGAACCGGCCGAAGGCGCGCCCGCCGCCCCGGCGGAGTAACAATGGAGTTGCTTTTTGGATTCCCCCATACACCGCTGATTTCTCTGGCTTTGCACGGGAGCCGCTTGTTCCGCGGCGTTGTCTCGCCGAATTGTCCTTCCGGGTGATACGCCTCTTGCTAAGGGGGAGGGCCATTTGGCTTGGATGCGGAGTGTTTTATGTTTTGCCGTAAAGACGTCGCTTTCGTTCTCTCCGTCTTCGCTGCCGTCTCGCTGGTGATTCCGCCTAATGCTCACGCCTACCTGGATTTGGGAACCGGCAGCTACATCCTGCAGTTGGCCGCCGCCGCCGTCTTGGGGGCCCTGTTTGCGCTCAAACTGTTCTGGGCGAACGTGAAGTCGTTTGTCAAAGTCCGGATTCTGGGATGGTTCAAACGTGACTCTCGCTGAATCCTCATCTCCCGTGCCCGGCTCGTTCCGCGATCCGAGCGGGTTCGTGTTCGCTCAGGACGGCGAGCTCTTCCGGCAGGTCAACCAGAGTTACCGCGCGCACTACGCCCGCCTCATGGACAGCGGCCTGTGCGAGGAGTTGAACCGCGCCGGCCTGCTCATTCCGCACGAGGAAGTGGAGGGCGATGTGTCGGCCTCGCCCGAGGCGTATCGCATCCTGCGGCCGCAACTCATCCCCTTCGTTTCGTATCCTTACGAATGG
The DNA here is from genome assembly GCA_026398515.1 of Candidatus Sumerlaeota bacterium. GTDB lineage: Bacteria > Sumerlaeota > Sumerlaeia > JAPLSS01 > JAPLSS01 > JAPLSS01. The sequence continues at coordinate 6,029 of JAPLSS010000945.1, forward strand.
TGCTTCGGCCAGTTGCGCGACGCCGCGCTGGCCACGCTGGACATCCAGCGTCGCGCCCTCGATCACGGGATGACGCTCAAGGACGCCAGCGCCTACAACGTGCAATTCCAAAACGGCCGCCCCGTCTTCATCGACACGCTGTCGTTCGAAACCTATCAGCCCGGCGCGCCGTGGGTCGCGTACCGCCAGTTCTGCCAGCACTTCCTGGCGCCGCTGGCGTTGATGCGCCACACCGACGCGCGCCTCGGCCAGCTCTTCCGCATCTTCCTCGACGGCGTCCCGCTGGATCTGGCCTCCCGCCTCCTGCCGTGGAAGACGCGCCTGCATCCCTGGCTCCTGCTGCACCTTCATCTGCACGCCCGCAGCCAGCGGCATTTCGCGAATCGGAAGGCCGAGGCCGCGCCCCGCCGGCCGATGAGTTTGCGCGGGATGCGGGGGCTGATCGACAACCTCGCCTCCACGATTCGCGGGTTGCGCTGGGAGCCGAAGGGGACCGAGTGGGCGGACTACTATGAGGCGACCAACTACGCCGCCGACGCGATGGCGCACAAGCAGCGCATCGTGGAGCGGTGGATCGACCGGATCGATCCGCCGACGATCTGGGACCTCGGCGCCAACACCGGCGTCTTCAGCCGCCTGGCCGCCAAGCCCGGCCGCGAGGTCGTCGCCTTCGACATCGATCCCGCTGCCGTGGAGAGGAATTACCAGCAGTGCGTGCGCGACGGCCAACGGAACATCCTTCCGCTGGTTCTCGATCTGACGAACCCCAGCCCGGGCATCGGCTGGAGCAACGAAGAGCGAGCGCCCCTCGCCGAACGCGGCCCCGCGGATCTGACGCTGGCGTTGGCGCTCGTCCATCATCTGGCCATCTCCCACAACCTGCCGTTCGGCCACATCGCCGACGGGTTGAGCCGGATGGGCCGCCGACTGATCGTCGAGTTCGTGGCGAAAGAGGACAGCCAGGCGCAGCGGCTGATGGCCGGCCGCGACTATACGTTCCCGAACTACACGCGCCAGGCCTTCGAAGCGCATTTCCGAGAGCGGTTCCACATCCGGGACATCGCGCCCATTCCGGGAACGCAGCGCATTCTGTATTTCATGGAAACGGCGCGCCGATTCCTATAGCATCCACGCCAGTGTCTACCGCTTGCCAGGCGCCCGGAAGACCGTGAGGAGGGAGGGCTGGAGTTCAGGGGCCAGCCTTCAGGCGGCCTTCGGCGGGGGGCTCTGCTTTTCGCCTCAAGGCGGGACGACAGACTCCAGCCTGGAGCATACGGTTGAAGCGCGCGTTCAGCCCACCGCTTCGCCGGGCGCCGTTTCACCCGGTCTTTTTCTCCGCGTTTCCGGTGGTTTCGCTATTCGCCCATAATCAGCAAGAGGTCAATCTCTACGACCTTTGGCATCCTCTAGGGCTCGCGCTGTTGGCGGGCGCGGCGGTCTGGGGGATCGCCCTTCTGTGGCTGCGCGCGGCGCAAAAAGCCGCCCTGGTCGCCTCGCTCTTTATGACGATCCTCTTCCTCTGGGGCCATGCGTACTCGCTGACGCAGGACTGGTATCTCTTCGGCATGTACCTCGGCACGCCGCGGATCCTCTTTGTCACGATGTGCGTGGCCTTCACGGTGGGCCTGTATTTCTGCGCCAACGCCGGCCGATCGCTGCCGCACTGGACGGCGGGACTCAACCTGGTCGGGGCGTTTCTGCTCCTGATGCCGTTGGCGTCGATCGGCCATTATCAGATCGACCGGGCGATCGCCCTCCGTCAACGCGTCCGAAAACCCGCCTCGGAAATCGTGGTGGACCCGGCCAAGGCGTTGCCCCGGCCGCCCGACATCTACTATATCATCCTGGACGGTTACGCCCGGCACGACGTGCTGAAAAACCTGGCGCACTACGACAACAGCGAGTTTCTCGATTTCCTGCGCCGCCGCGGGTTCTACGTCGCCGATCGAAGCCGGTCGAACTACGGCCAAACGTACCTGTCGCTGTGCAGCTCAATGAACCTGACCCTCCTGGACGCCCTGGCCGAACGCGTCGGCCGCAGCAGTTCCCTCAAGGCTCCGATCATCGAGATGCTCCACGACAACCTCGTCATGCGATTCTTGCATCAACGCGGCTACACAACCATGTGTTTCGAAACCGGCTTCGAGGCCACCGAGATGGACGAGGCCGACGTGCGCCTGCGCTCCAGCCGCCCGCCCAACGAGTTCGACCACCTGATCCTGGGCGCGACCCCCCTTCCCATCGTGTTCCACGATCAACTGGAGCGTCTGCCCTTCCACCAGCATCGAGCGCATGTGTTGTCGGTCCTGGAGCGTCTGGGGAACCTGTCCGACAAGCCCTCGCCCAAGTTCGTCTTCGCCCATGTCATCGCGCCGCATCCCCCGTTCGTGTTTGGCGCGAACGGCGAGCCGGTCCAGCCCGATTGGCCGTTTGGCCTGTGGGACTACGGGACGTACCCCAGTCGCGAGGAATATCTGACCGAGTATGCCGCGCAAGCCCGCTTCATTACCAAGAAAGTCATGGAGACCATCGAGGGAATCCTGACGCATTCGGCCGAGCCGCCGGTCATCCTGCTGCAAGGCGACCATGGGCCGGCCTCCAAGTTCGATGGCGAGAGTTTGGCCCGAACCGACGCCGTGGAGCGATTCTCGATTCTGAACGCCTACCTGATGTCAAAAGACGGGGAGGCGAAGTTGTATCCGGACATCTCGCCGGTCAACAGCTTCCGGGCGGTCTTCGATTGTTGCTTCGGCACGAATCTGGATCTGCGTCCGGATCGGAGCTACTATTGCACTCTCAGCCATCCCTACGAGTACACGGACATCACCGAGCGCGTCGTCGCCGGCGATTCCGAAACCACCTCCACGCTGAAGTCCGCACACAGGCCGCGACACGGGCGGCGCGGCACGGGCCCGGTGCCGTTCAGGAGGAGATAGAAAACCCCATTGCCGATGGGAAAACGGCGATCCTCCGCTCACGCGGCTTTCCGGAGGGCGCCTCATGGCGCCTCGCGTCACCTGGAAACAAACGAAAATGAGGTTCGGAGTGCGACCTTTAGGTCGTAGCGGTTTCGGACATCTTGTACGACCTGAAGGTCGCACTCCGAACCACATCTTCGGGAGGGAGCGTTATCGCATTGCCTTTGCGCGGCATGGACCGCTCACGACCGCAGATAACCCGCCATCTTCCGCGCCATCTCCGGCGCCGCCTGGCAGGCCGAGTTGACCGCGATGCCTTCGTAACTCGTGCCCGCTAGAAACAAGCCAGGAAGTTCGCACAGTTCCCGACGCAGCGCCTCGAGGACGCCGAGGTGGCCCAGGTTGTACTGGGCGATCCCCAGGGGGAAGCGGAAGACGCGCAGCCAATCGGGGGCGCCCTTGATGTTCAGAATCGGCCCGATTTCCCGTTCGCACACGGCGAGCAATTCCGCGTCCGGCCATTCGAGGGCTTCGGGCAACAGCGCCCCCCCGATCATCGTGCGCAGCAGGACCCAGCCCTCGGGAGCGCGCCGGGGAAACGTGCTCGACGTCCACAGCGTCCCCAGCGATTTCAGCCCCTCGCCCCGCGGGATCAGAAAGCCGAATCCGTCGAGCGGATGGCCGACGGCTTCCCGGCGATAGCCGGCGCAAACCACCGCGACGCCCGCGAACCGAATGCGCCCCAAAGCCGCCGCCAGCGACGCCGACACCCCCTCCAGCATTCGTCGCGTTTCGGGCGCGGGCGTGGCCGCCGCCACCGCGTCGGCCTCCTCGGTTTCGCCCGTGGCCAGACGCAAGCGCCAGCGCGGCCCGCTTCTCTCAATGCGCTTCACTTCCTGACCGAGCCGGATGCGCTCTGGGCCGACCGCGCCGGCCAGGGCCTCGATGAACGCCTCCATGCCGCCTTCGAAGGTCGTCAGCGTTCCCGCCGGACCCGCCGGGCCGCCGACTTGCTCGCCGGTCCGTTTCGCCTCGATCCGCCGCGCGATCATGGCCCGGACCAAACTGCCGTGTTCGCGTTCCATGGCCCGCATCTTGGGGAACGCGGCGGGAAGGCTCAGGCGCCGGGCGTCGCCCGCGTAGACGCCGCTCGCCATCGCATCGACGAGGCTCGCCGCCGCGCCGCGCCCGATTCGCCGCGCCGCGAAATCGAAAACCGACTCGTCGCCTTCGTCGCGCCTCGCGGGAATGAACGGCTCGCAGAACACCCGCAGGCGCGGGAGCAACGGCAGGATGTCGGAGAAAACGAACGCCAGGGGATTCGTCGGAACGAGACGCAGCCGGCCCGCGCGATGGATGTAGCGGCGCCCGGCCTCCTTGCGCGCCCCCACCAGGCGGTCGCCCAGCCCGACGCGACGCGCCAGGTCGAGCGTTTCCGGCGCGTTGTCCAGGAAGCCCTCCGGCCCCCATTCGCACACATAGCCGTCCGCGCGCTCGGTGCGGATGTTGCCGCCGGGGCGGTTCGCCGCCTCGAACACGCGCACGTCGAACGGCGGCGCCCCGGCCTCGTGGCTCCGCTCCAGCAATTCAAACGCGGTGGCCAGGCCGGCGATGCCCGCTCCGATGACGGCGACCGATTTGCGCGGCCCCTCGCTCATGCCTCCAGTTTCTCCATCACCAAGTCGGCAAGCAGGCCAATGAACGCCGGCGAGCCATTCAACGACCGCACGCGCCGGAACTCCGCGATCCCCGCCGCGCGCGCCTGGCGGGCGTATTCGATGTCGATCTCATACAACGTCTCGATATGGTCCGATACAAACGAAACCGGAACCACCAGCAGCCGCTGAACGCCGCGCGCGCCGAGCTCGGCGATCTTCTCCGTCATCGACGGGCCGATCCACTTCACCGGCCCCACCCGGCTCTGGTACGCCAGGTGAAACACCCGGCCCGGAAAGCGCGCGCGCGCCGCGTCGAACGTGGCCTGGATTTGGCCGGCATACGGGTCCCCGGCGCGGATGAACGATTCGGGCAGCCCGTGGGCGCTGAACAGAATCTCGACCGCCGCGCGCAGGCTTGCGTCGAAAGACGCCAGCCCCTCGCTCAGCCGTTCGCAG